>NZ_JAALDV010000269.1:0-2009 GCF_014145045.1 Dietzia sp. DQ12-76 | reverse complement strand
GCGCCACCCGCGCCCGAGTCGGCGATCACCCCGGGCGTGCGCGGCGCGTCGGGGATTCCCGCGGCGATGGCGCGCATCTCGAGGGTCGGTCCCGTGAGTTCGAGTTGGACCCGCTCCGCCACCTGGATGCCGCGGGCCAGGTGCTCCGTGGCCAGCCCGAGCAGCGCCACCTGACCGGGCGGGGTCATCAGAGCGGGTCCCAGCGCGGCCGCCCTGGCGAGGAATTGTTGCACGATGCCGATCACCTCGACGGTGCCGCGGACGACGATATCGGCCGCCACGGCGGTGACCCTGGCGATCTCGCCAGCGGACTCGCCGAGCGCCTCCACCGTGCGACCGATCTCGGCCACCGAGTGCGCGGCGCCGAGGGAGGCGAGGGAGTCCCACGTCTCGGAGAGCAGACGCTCGAGCGGTGGTCCGAGCCTCTGGGCCACCTCCAGTCCGTCGCCCACCGGTCGCATCACGTCCCGGGCGGCTTCGGGGACGAACTCCTCCGCCGAGAGCAGGTCGAGGATCTGCCGGATGGGCCCCGCGTAGGCCAGCGCGTCGGCGATCACCGGGCCGGACCTGCGATCCCGGGCAGTTCGTTCCCCGCCGCACCGATCGCCTCGGCACCCCCAACGTCGGACTCGGTGTACACCCGGCCGGTCTCGAGGACCAGGTGCCCGGCGGCATCGCTCACCCGGGCCACACCTGCGAGCACCTCCCGGTGCCGCGCGGTGGCGGCGAGCAGGGCGGACATGAAGTCGGCCCCGACCGGTCCGAGCACGGGGGCCACCTCGTCCAAAGGCAGCGAGTCCACGGCCCCGAGGACGCCCCCCAGGGCGTCCGCCAACGTGGTCAACCCCGTACCCAGCTCCCGCAGTCCGTCCACGTGGACGTCGATCGCTCCGTCCGCCATTCCCTCGCCCCTCGTCGCCGTCTCGTCCCGTCACAGGGTTCGACGCCTCGCGGGCCCGCACCGGTTCCGCCCGGTCGGAGAAATCTCCGCTGTGGAATCCTGTCGGGCATGGACATCATCGTCGTGGACCACCCGCTGGTCGGGGACCGGCTACGCACGCTGAGGGACTCCGTCACCGACACCGCCGGCTTCCGGGCGGCGATGGACGCTCTCGGCACCATGCTCTGCTACGAGGCCTTCCGCTCCATCCCGACCACCGAGGTCCCCGTGACCACACCGGTGGCAGAGACGACGGGTGTCGCGGTCGACGGCGTCCCGCTCGTCGTACCGGTCCTGCGGGCGGGGCTGGGTCTGCTGGATCCGGCCACCCGGTTGCTCCCGGGCGCGCAGGTCGGGTTCGTGGGACTGGCGCGCGACGAGGAGACGCACGCCCCGGTCTCCTATCTGTGCTCCCTTCCGGACGACCTCGCCGGACGGCACGTCGTCGTGTTGGATCCGATGCTCGCCACCGGGGGGTCGCTGGTCTCGACCCTGGAGACCCTGGCCGAACGAGGCGCGACCGGGGTCACCGTGGTGTGCGTCCTGTGCGCCCCGGAGGGGATCGAGACCGTGCGGGCGTCGGGACTGGCGTCGCGGCTCGTCACCGCGACCGTCGACGACCGGCTCGACGACGACGCCTTCATCGTCCCCGGGCTCGGAGACGCGGGCGATCGCCTGTTCGGCCCCCGCTGACCCAGCCCTCCGACCCTCAGGAGGTGAGGGCGGCGGCGACGCGATCGGCCAGAGCGGTCAGCCGTCGTCCGGCATCCTCCCGGTCGGACGTCGACGGACGTGGGGTCGTCCACGCTTCGACGTAGGTCTTGAGCAGGGGCTCGGTGCCCGACGGGCGGATCACCGCCCGTGCACCCTCGGTCACGACACGGAGACCCGCCGAACCGTCCACAGGTGATACGGACCCGGTCGCGCCCAGCCGTTCGGCCACGCGACGGAGCTCCGAGCGGGGCTCGGCACCGGGGGCGAGTGGATGGGCGACGTTGCGCCGGAGGTGCGCACCGAACTCCTCGGCGAGCGCGTCGAGCCCCGCACCGACCGACCGCCCGGCCGACCC
>NZ_JAALDV010000268.1:0-2776 GCF_014145045.1 Dietzia sp. DQ12-76 | reverse complement strand
GGCGGCCGCGGCCGGGGTGATGAGCAGGGAGAGCACGAGCAGCGCTCCCACCACCTGAACCGCCTGGGCGGCCGCGAGCCCGACCAGGACCGCGAAGACGAGGTTGAGCGCGCGCACGGGAACGCCCCGGGCCTCGGCGACCTCGGGGTCCGCGGAGGAGAAGACCAGCGGCCGGTAGAGAGCGACCAGCGTGACGCAGATGATCGCCGCGACCACCGCCATCTGGATCACACCGTGTTCGGACACGCCCACGATCTGCCCGGTGAGCAGCGAGAAACTGGTTCCGGACCGGCCCGGGTAGAGGTGGATGAACAGCACCGCCATACCGAGCCCGAACGCCATCACCACACCGATCGAGCTGTCGCGTTGGGAGGCGCGCGTCCCCATCAGGCCGAAGATCAGCGCGGCCACCACCGATCCGAGGATCGCGCCCAGGCCGAGATTCAGGCCGAACAACAGGGCGGCGGCGGCCCCGGTCAGGGCGAGTTCGCTGGCCCCGTGCACGGAGAACGACATCTGCCGCATCACGATGAACGGCCCGATCGCCCCGGCCAACAGACCGAGTAGCGCGATCGCCACCAGACCGTAGATCACGAAGTCCTGACGCAACAGGTGTGCGGTGACCTCGGTGTCGGCGATCGACCTGGCGATCTCGAGTAGGCGGTCCATGCTCAGGCTCCGTGCGCGGGGTGGGCGTCGTCGTGGTGGGGATGACCGGCCGGCCAGGGTTCGGCGCACAGGTGCTGGGTGTCGCCCACCACGATGATCTGCCCGCGAACCCGCAACACCTCGACGGGTGAGGAGTAGAGGTCGGTCATGACCTCGCTGGTGAACACCTCATCGGGGGTGCCGATCCGGTGACGGCCGTCCACCAGGTAGACGATCCGATCCACCATCGGCAGGACCGGGTTGATCTCGTGGGTGACGAAGATGACGGCGGTGCCGTGCTCGCGGCGCCGGTGGTCGAGGACCGAGGCGACGGTGCGCTGGCCGGCGAGGTCCAGGCTCAGGAGCGGCTCGTCGCAGAGCATCACGCACGGATCGCAGGCGATGGCCTGAGCCACCCTGACACGTTGCTGCTCGCCTCCGGACATGCGTCCGAGGGGCTTGTCCGCCAGGCGACCCGCCCCCAGGCGGTCCAGCGCGTCGACGACCACCCGGCGCTTCTCGCCGCGGCCCGTCGGCCATCCCGGGCCCCAGCGGGTGCCGTCGATCCCGAGTCCCACCAGGTCGCGTCCGCGCAGGGTGATCCCGGGGTCGAACGCCTTCTGCTGGGGCACGTAGCCGAGGTGGGTCCCGCGGTCGCCCGCGGCGCGTCCGTCGACGAGGACCGTGCCGGAATCGGGCGCGAGTTCGCCGAGGAGCACCTTGAGCAGCGTCGTCTTGCCGGCTCCGTTGGGGCCGAGGACGGCGACGAACTCCCCTGCCCCCACCTCGAGGTCGAGGTCGCGGATGAGGGTGCGCCCCCCTCGCGAGACCGTCACCGAGTCCAGGGAGACGACCGACCCGGGGCCGGGTCCGCCCCGGGTGTGGGCTGACACCTGGTCCGTGTCCACCGTCGTCAGTGCCCGCCGTCGTCGACCGGGGTCGCGCCGTCGAGGGCCGAGGACAGCGAGTCGACGATCTGCGTCATCCACTCGGTGTAGTCCAGGCCCTCGGGGAGGGTCTCGGTGAGGTCCAGGACGGCGACATCCGCCGATTCGGCCGCGTCCCGCACCCGGGCGGTCACGGAGGTCTCGGTCTGGGTGTTGAACGCGAGGAACGCGACCTCCCGCTCGGACATCAGGTCGAGCATCGCGGACAGGTCGGCGGCGGAGGGGTCGGTGTCGTCCTCGATCGAGGCGAGGAACCCGCGCGGGGTCAGGTCGACCATGTGGGCGGCGTCGAACAGGTGGGCGCCGATCCGCTCGGTCTGGGCGTAGGGGAAGTGCCCGCGGTCGTGGATCTCGTCGAGTTGGGCCTCGAGCGGCGCGAGGGAGTCGGCGAACCGGTCGGCGTTCTCGCGGTACTCCTCGGCATTGGCCTCGTCGATCGCCGCCAGCTCCTCGGCCACGCGCTCGGCGACGGCGGCAGCGGTGGGCAGGCTGAACCACACGTGCTCGTTGGTGTCGGAGTCGTGCTCGTGGCCCTCGTGGGAGCCGGTCGTGCCGTTGTCGTCGTGCGCGTGGTCGTCGTGCCCGTGCTCGTCATCGTGGCCGTCCTCGGCACCGTGTTCGTCTCCGTGGTCGTGACCGTCGTGCGAGTGGCCGGCGATCGTCCCACCGGTCACCCGCTCGAATTCGTCGACCGCCCGGACCACGGGCACATCCCCGGCGTTCTCCAGCGCCCGGTCCACGAAGGAGTCGTACCCGGCGCCGTTGTAGACCACGAGGTCCGCGCCGGTGACCGCGGCCGCATCGGCCGGGCTCGCCTCGTACGAGTGCGGGTCGGCGGTCGGATCGGAGATCACCGACTCCACGGTCGCGTTGCCGCCGGCGACCTGTTCGGCGATGTCGGCGTACACGCTCGTGGAGGCGACGACGGTCGGTCCGGTGGCGGTGGCGTCGTCGCCGGAACCGTCCTCCGACCCGCAGGCGGTCAGGACGGCCCCGCCGAGGAGCGCGGCGGCGGCGAGCGCCGCGGCCCGGGCCGATAGGGGCGTGCGGGACAGACTGGGTGACGACATGGCGAAGACCGCTCTCGTAGCAATGGGAACCGTTGTCGTTAATTCTATGCCGCCCCCGGCCCCGGGGTCGATCAGGGCCCCGGTCTAACCCCGGAGTTCGGCGAGGCGCGC
>NZ_JAALDV010000267.1:6091-11475 GCF_014145045.1 Dietzia sp. DQ12-76 | reverse complement strand
CGCCCGCCCACGAGGCGGGCGCCGGGGCGCTCGTCGTCGGCGCCCGGTTCTCGTTGCCCGGGGCCGCCGGAGCCGCCGTCAACTGGGGTCGCGGTCGTCCTCTCCGGAGACGCGCTGTGTCAACGACCGGTCGGCTTCGTTGAAACGACGCACCAGCTCCTCGTTGGAGGCGGGGGAGTACTCGGGATCGTCCTCGGCCGAGTTGGCGTATTCACCGGTGGCGAGGAAGATCACGCGCTGGGCCACCTCGACGGCGTGGTCCGCGAACCGCTCGTAGTAGCGACCGAGGAGGGTCACGTCGACCGCCGACGCCACCCCCCACTTCCACTCCCTGACGGTGAGCAGGGTGAACAGGTGGCGGCGGAGGTCGTCGACGGCGTCATCCTGTTGGGCAAGCGTGGCGGCCTGCTCGGCGTCCCGGTTGAGCAATACCTCGGTGGCCGCCCGGCCGAGTGAGACCGCGACCCGGCCCATCTCGGCGAAGTACCCGTTGACGGGCTCCGGGAGGACGCTCTCCGGGTGCCTGCGGCGCACGATCTTCGCGACGTGACCCGCCAGGGTGCCCATGCGGGTGAGGTCCTGGACGAGCTGGATGGAGGTGACCACCTGCCGGAGATCGCGGGCCACGGGCGCCTGGAGGGCCAGGAGCGCGAAACCGCGCTCCTCGTTCTCGGTCGCCAGCCGGGACATCTCCGTAGAGGACTGCAGAACCCTCTCGGCGGCCACGAGGTCGGCCTGGAGGAGGGCGTGGGTCGCCAGCTCCATGTCGTCGGTGGCGAGGGAGCACATCCGGGCCATCGAGGTGGCCAGATCCGCGAGTTCTTCGGAGTAGACGAGACGCATGTGGATCAGCATACGGGCATGTCAACCGCACAATCGATCACGGCGATGAACGGCCGATGAACAGGCGGGCACGCCGTCCCCTCCCCGGCCCGACGGAGCGTGGTTCAGCCGCCCGAGTTCTCGGCGTCCGCGCCGGCGAGCGCCACCGCGTCGTCCTCCGGATCGTCCAGCCACCCCTCGGGTAGCAGGACACGGGAGGGCGATCCCTGGCGGCCGCGCGGGCCGTACCCGTCGGCGGGGAAGGGCTCGTCCGCGGGAAGGTCCGCGAGCATCTCCGCGAGATCGTCCAGGGTGCGGACGGCCGACAGGGCGACCCGCTTGCCGGAGCCGGCCGGGAACCCCCGCAGGTACCAGGCCACGTGCTTGCGGATGTCGCGCATCCCCTTGTTCTCGCCGTGGTGCTCGGCGAGCAGTTCGCCGTGCCGGTACATGATCCGGCCGACCTCGCCCAGCGTGGGCGGGGCCGGCGCCTCGCGCCCGTCCAGGGTGGCGGCGAGCTCGGAGAAGAGCCACGGTCGCCCCAGACAGCCCCGCCCGATCACGACACCCGCGCACCCGGTCTCCTCCCGCATCCGGACCGCATCCTCGGCGGAGAAGATGTCGCCGTTACCCAGGACGGGCACATCGGAGACCGCGCCGATGTGCTCGACCAGGCGGGAGATCTGAGACCAGTCCGCCTTGCCCGAGTACCGCTGGGCGGCCGTGCGTGCGTGGAGGGCGACGGCCCTGGCGCCCTCGTCGACGGCGATGCGGCCGGCGTCGAGATGTGTGTGGTGCTCGTCGTCGATCCCCACCCGCATCTTCACCGTGACCGGGATGTCGGTGCCCTCGGTGGCCCGGACCGCCGCGGCGACGATGGAGCGAAACAGCCGTCGCTTGTAGGGGATCGCCGATCCGCCTCCGCGCCGTGTGACCTTGGGGACCGGGCATCCGAAGTTGATGTCGATGTGGTCGGCCAGGTCCTCGTCGACGATCATTCTGGCGGCCGCGTGGGTGTACTCGGCGTCCACCGTGTACAGCTGCAGGCTGCGCGGGGACTCGTCGGGAGCGAACGTGGCCATGTGCAGGGTCCCGGGCTGGCGTTCGACGAGAGCCCGCGCCGTGACCATCTCGCAGACGTAGAGCCCGGACACCGAGCCCTGCTGCTCACGTTCGAGTTCGCGGCACAGTGTGCGGAAGGCGACGTTGGTGACGCCCGCCATCGGCGCCAGGACGACCGGCGAGGCGAGCTCGAGGGGGCCGATGCGCAGGGCGGGCGCGCCGGTGGCGGTGGGTGCGGACATGGATACGAGTGTCCCAGTGCGGTGCGGGCAGGTCCAATGCGGCGCCGGGGGCACGGCTACGCGGTCACTCGTGCGTCGCGTACCTGCGGCTCATGGTGCCCCCAGTCGGGCTCGAACCGACGACCTGCGGATTAAAAGTCCGTAGCTCTACCAACTGAGCTATAGGGGCGACGGTCACGATACCGCCCTCGTCCGCGTCGGCAGGCGTCGGCTCTGCCATGGCTGGTTTCGACGTCCGATGGGCCGTGCCCTAAACTCGAACCCGCTGCGGCCCGGCGATCCCGGACGTGGCTCAGGCCCCCTTCGTTTAGCGGCCTAGGACACCGGCCTTTCACGCCGGCAGCGCGGGTTCGAATCCCGTAGGGGGTACTAGGAGAGAAGTCCCGGTCACCGTTCGTCGGTGGTCGGGACTTTTTTCTTCCGCGGGCCGGATCCGCCCCGACCTGCGCCGGAACCGCCGCTGAGCCACTGATTTGCGTCCGGGGGGCAGCGTCGATTACTGTTCTGTCTCGTGCGAAAAGCACGGCCCTGTGGCGCAGTTGGTTAGCGCGCCGCCCTGTCACGGCGGAGGTCGCGGGTTCGAGTCCCGTCAGGGTCGCTGGAGACAACCGGCGCATTCGGTGTTCACCGGATGCGCCGGTGGTCTTATGGCCAGGTAGCTCAGTTGGTACGAGCGTCCGCCTGAAAAGCGGAAGGTCGTCGGTTCGATCCCGACTCTGGCCACAGCGGGTACAGCGCGCCGGGGGTTTTCCTCCGGCGCGTTCGTCATTTCGGGGAACGTCCGTGCCTCGTTATAGCGTGGACGCCATGCCATCGTCTGCCACCGAGGTCCGTGACGCCCCGGACAGGTCCCGCACAGGACCCCGGTGGGGGCTCGTCGCCGCGGTCAGCGGTCTGCTCGGGATCCTCCTCGCCCTCATCGTCCCGTTGCTCCCGGTCACCCAGACCACCTCGACGATCAGCTGGCCGGAGACCGGGACACTCGACCCGGTGACGGCGCCGCTCGTGGCGTACTACCCGCTCGACCTGGTCGCCGAGATCCCGTGTGCGGCGGTCGGGGAGTTGCGTGACCAGGGTCGTGAGGACGGGGTCCTGGTGTCCACGGCTCCGCGGGAGGCGGGTGAGAACGCCGGTGCCCGCGCGCTCATGGTGACCGTGGCCGGTCCCACCGTCGAGGTGCGCAGCCGGAACGTGCTGGTCGCCGACGCCCCCACCGAGGCCGTCACCTCAGCCGGGGCGTGTTCGGTGATCCGCGTCGTGGCCGATTCCGGCTCGATCGCCGCGGAGTTCGTCGGTCTCGAGTCGGACGGCCGGGAGGTCGGAGGGCGGATCGACCAGGATCTGCGTCCCCAGGTGGTCGGGGTGTTCACGGACCTCCAGGGGTCGGCTCCCGAGGGGATGTCCGTCGACATCACCGTCGACTCCCGCTACACCACGCAGGCGACCGTGATCAAGCAGATCGCGATCGTGGTCGGGATCCTCGCGATCATCCTGGCGCTGGTCGCACTGCACCGACTCGACCTACGGGACGGGCGTGTCGGTCGACGGGTGCTCCCGCGCCGCTGGTGGAAACCGCGGCCCCTGGACCTGGTGGTCGTGGCGACGCTGCTCGTCTGGCACGTCATCGGGGCCAACACGGCGGATGACGGGTACATCCTCACCGAGGCGCGCGCCGCGGTCTCGAGCGGCTACATGCCGGAGGTGTTCCGCTACTACGGTGCCCCCTACGCCCCGTTCGGGATGCCGTACTACCTCTACACGGCGATCAGTTCCCTCACCGTGGGCAGCATGTGGCTGCGCATCCCGGCACTGTTGCTGGGCATCGCGTCCTGGATCCTGCTGTCCCGCGAGGTGATCCCGCGACTGGGTATCGCCGCCCGCCGCGCGGCGGCGGTCCGCTGGAGTACCGCCGCGGTGTTCCTCGCGTTCTGGCTCACCTACAACAACGGTCTGCGCCCGGAGCCGATCGTCGCCTTCGGTGTCCTGGCCACCTGGGTCTCGCTGGAGCGGGCCCTGGCCACCGGCAGGCTGCTGCCCGCGGCGACCGGCTTCATCATCGGTGGGCTCACGCTCTCGGCCGCGCCCACGGGCACGTTCTGCATCGCGGCGATTATCGCGGCCTCCCGCCCGCTGTTGCTGCTGGTGATCCGGCGGGCGAGACGGGACGGCTGGATCCCCACGGTGGCGCCGCTGGTGGCCGCCGGGCTCGGCGTGCTCCACCTGATCTTCCTCGACCAGCCCCTGGTCACCACGTTGCAGTCCTCGGCGCTGCTCGGGGACGTCGGCCCCACCGGGCGCTGGTTCGAGGAGGTGTGGCGGTATGAGTGGCTCATGAACCCGACGCCCGACGGCTCCCTGGCCCGTCGGTTCGCGGTCCTGGCGATGTTCCTGTCCCTCATCACCTGCGCCGCGATCCTGTTCCGCAAGGGCCGGATCCCGGGCGTCGCGGTGGGGCCGGCCCGCCGGATCGTCGGCCTGGCCGCCATGTCCCTCGCGTTCATGGCGCTCAACCCCACCAAGTGGACCCACCACTTCGGGGCGTTCGCCACGATCGGTGCCGCGTTGGCAGCCCTGGTGACGATGGCCGTCCTGCCGGCGGCCACGCGGTCGCTGCGCAACCGGATGCTCTTCCTGGCCGCGGTGTTCTTCGTCCTGGCGTTGAGCTTCACCTCGACCAACGGGTGGTGGTACATCTCGATCTACGGGATCCCGTGGGGCGGCGTGCAACCCTCGATCGCGGGAATCACGTTCTCATCGGTGTTCCTCGGCCTGATGCTCATCTCGCTCGTGATCGCGTTGGTCCTGCACTACCGCGAGCCTTTCGCGCGGCCCGGTGGGTCGGGGCCGGCCGAGGCCGACCGCAGTCCGGCAGTCCGGCTGTTGCGCGAGGTCTCGCACTCGCCACTCGGGCTCGCGGCGACCCTCGTCGTCGTCATCATCGTGGCCTCCATGGCCGCGGCGGTCCGCAACCAGTACCCCGCCTACTCGGTCGGTCTGCAGAACCTGCGGGTGTTGTCCGGTGAACCGTGCGGCATCGCGGACATGGTGCTCGCCGAGCCCGACGCCAACGCGGGGCTGCTCGCGCCGGTCGGTGACCCCCGCGACCAACTCGAGGCCGGCGCGGACCCCGTCGAGTTCGTCCCCGACGGCATCCCCACCGATCTCACCGCCACCCAGGCCGTCGACACCGACACCCCGGGCACCGGTGAGGACTCCGACGCCACCGCCACCACCGCCGGAACCGAGGGCGGGGTGCGG
>NZ_JAALDV010000267.1:0-5876 GCF_014145045.1 Dietzia sp. DQ12-76 | reverse complement strand
CCGGCTCGTTCGCGCCGGACGCGATCCGCGTGGAGTTCGCCACCGACCCTGCTCCCGCCACCGCTCCGGCAGCCGGTGCCCCGGCCGCCACCGAGCAGTTCGAGTCGGCCGGGTCCGTCCTGCCCATCGACATCGGCCCGGCGCCGTCCTGGCGGAACCTCCGGGTCCCGGTCGACATGCTGCCCTCCGACGCCACGGCCATCCGGCTCGTGGTGCGCGACCTCGACCCGGATCCGTCGCGGTGGATCGCGGTGACACCTCCCCGGATGCCCGAGTTGGTGACCATGCAGGAGCTGGTCGGGGACTCGCGACCGGTGCTGCCGGACTGGGCGGTGGCGTTCCACGTCCCCTGCCTGCGCCCGTTCGAGGAATTCGCCGGCGTCCACGAGCTGCCCGAGTACCGGGTGCTGCCGGATCGGGACCTCGCGGTGAGCTCGACCAACACCTGGCAGGCCTGGGACGGCGGCGGGCCCCTCGGGTTCATCGAGCTGCTCCTGGCCGGCGAGACCGTCCCCACCTACCTGGAGCACGACTGGTCACGGGACTGGGGTTCGCTGGTGAGGTACGAGCCGTTGGTGCCCGGGGCGAGGACCGCGACGGTGGAGCACGGCGAGACCGTACGGTCGGGGCTGTGGAACGGGGGACCGCTCGCCAGATGACCGGCTAGCATCGGACCCGGAGCTTTTACAAGGAAGTCCAAGTATCCCCTGAGGCAGACTGGAGCACGCGATGTCCGTGACGGAGAAGCAGTTCGAGAACATCCTGGTGGAGCGCAACGACCGCGTGGCGGTCATCACGCTCAACCGACCCAAGGCGCTCAACGCCCTGAGCAGTGGCATGGAGAAGGAGGTCGTCGAGGCCGTCGAGGGTCTCGACTCCGACCCCGACGTCGGCTGCATCGTCATCACCGGTTCGGAGAAGGCTTTCGCGGCCGGCGCGGACATCAAGGAGATGAAGGACAAGAGCTACCCGGGGATCTACCTCGAACGGTTCTTCGGCGACTGGAAGCGGCTCACTGCCGCCCGCACACCGATCATCGCGGCCGTGTCCGGCTTCGCCCTCGGCGGCGGCTGCGAGCTCGCCATGATGTGCGACATGATCATCGCGGGCGACAACGCGAAGTTCGGCCAGCCGGAGATCACCCTGGGCGTGATCCCCGGTATGGGCGGCTCGCAGCGGCTCACGCGCGCGGTGGGTAAGGCCAAGGCCATGGACCTGTGCCTCACCGGCCGTCAGATGGACGCCGACGAGGCCGAACGCTCAGGCCTGGTCGCCCGCGTGGTCCCTGCCGCGGAACTGCTGGACGAGACCCTGAAGGTCGCCGCGAAGATCGCCTCGATGAGCAAGACCACCGCCATCGCGGCGAAGCAGGCCGTCAACCGGTCCTTCGAGACCACCCTCGAGGAGGGTCTGCTCGCGGAGCAGAACGCCTTCTACGCGCTCTTCGCCACCGAGGACCAGACCGAGGGGATGTCGGCGTTCGCCGAGAAGCGGAAGCCCGAGTGGCGGCGCTGAGGGATCAGCCCCCACGCGGGCACCTCGCCGGGGGTGGCGACGGGCGCCCGGATGCGCGCCGCGCCCCCGGCGATCCCCTGCCCGTGGTGGTCCTCACCGGCTACCTCGGTGCCGGCAAGACCACGCTTCTCAACCACCTGCTATCCGGAGCGCCGGAGTTGCGGATCGCCGCTATCGTCAACGACTTCGGCGAGATCGACGTCGACGCCACCTCGGTCGCCGGGCGTGTGGACTCCATGATCTCGTTGGCCAACGGGTGCGTCTGCTGTGAGGTCGACGCGAGCGAACTAGGTGACACCCTGGCCCGGCTGGCCGGGCCCGATCACGGGCTCGACCTGGCGGTGATCGAGGCCAGCGGTCTGGCCGAACCGGCGGTCCTGTCGCGGATGGTCCACGAGGTACCACGCGAGGTCGTGCGGCACGCGGGGATGGTCCAGGTGGTCGACGCCGAGGGACTCGACGATGCGATGGAGCGGCACCCGAGGTTGGCGGCGCATCTGGCGGAGGCGGATCTCGTGGTGGTCAACAAGTGCGATCTCGTGGACCGCAGCCATTTCGACCGGATCCGCGAGACGATCCGCCGGCACGCCCCTCGGGTCGCCGTCCTGCCCGCGGTCCGGGCGGCCGTGCCGACGGGTCTGCTGCTCGGGATGGAGCCGGATCGGTCCGTCGCCACCGGGGCGGCAGGAGATCCGGAGCCCGCGGAGGGACAGCGCGGGAACCACGACCACTCGCATCTCCGCGACCACTCGCACCTCCACGACGGCTACCGGGCTCTCACCGTGGCCCCGGCCGGACCCCTGCACCCCCGACGGTTCCTTGCCGCGCTCGCCTCGCCGCCGGCCGGCGTCTACCGCGCCAAGGGAACGGTGACCCTGTCCACCGTCGACGGTCTGCGACGGTATGAGGTGGCCCTGGTGGGGCGCAGGCTCGAGCTGCGAGCGGGCGGACAGGGCGCCGAGGGGGTGGTGATGATCGGCGTCGATCTCGACGACGACGAGGTGGGCGCGTTCCTCGGTGACGCGGTGCTGTCACCGGGGGAGGCGGTCGACGCGGAGGCCGATCTGGGCCTACACCCGTATCTCGTGGGTGACCCGGACGCCAGTGACGTCGAGGAGTGGATCTACGACGAACAGCGTGCCGCGCCTCTCACCGGGGCGGCCGCGATGCTGGTGGATCCGGAGGATCCCGAGGCATTCGATCCAGCTTTCACCCCCTGAGCGCACCCCGGTGGGGAAGACGGTGACGGTACCCCCGGGGTAGTCGGTCGGTGGCCTCCGCCTGAGGTCGGCATCAGCCCGGCCACGTGCGTATAGTGGCGCTGACTAAGGTGATGTGTGGCACGTGCGGGGGGTCGTCCCCTACTCGCGGTGGGGGTATGCCACGGACGTGGGAGGAGACCTCATGGACGAGGAGAGCGCCGGCCGTGGTGCAGCAGGGAACGCTGCGAGTGATGCGCAGCGTCGCCGGCGCGATCTGGCATCCGTGCGTAGCGCGATCTCTGCCCTGCGGGAGGCCACCGGGATCCCGGTGACCATCGGTGGGGTCGTCGGCGAGGGCCACACCCTCGTGCTGTCCGAGTCCCTCGGAATGCGAACCTCGGCGATGAAGGACCTGACGGTCCACTACGGTGCCGGCGTCGGTGGTCGGGTCATGGCCACCGGCAAGCCGGTCGGGGTGGCCGACTACCAGCGTGCCGGGGTGATCACCCACGAGTACGATCTCCCGGTTCTGTCCGAGGGTCTGCGCTCGATGGCGGCCATCCCGGTCGTGGTGGGTAAGGACGTGAGAGCGGTCCTCTACGCCGGCGTTCACTCCTCGGTCCGTTTCGGCGAGAAGGTCCTCAACCAGATGGCGGCCACCGCTCGTGCGCTCGAGCAGGAGATCGCGGTCAACGACGCACTCGCGGCCCGTGGCGCCGCCCCCATGGGGCCGGGCGCGGGGGAGGGGCGCTGGGATGACGTCCTGTCCAACGAGCGGATGCGCGATACCCACGCGCGACTGAGGATGCTGGCCTCGCGGACCGAGGATCCGGACGTACGGGCCGAGCTCGAACGGATCTGCGCCGAGATGGTCTCCCCGCCGCCGGAGATGCCGACCGCTCGTCTGTCCCGCCGCGAACTGGACGTTCTCGCCTGCGTCGCGCAGGGGAAGACGAACATCGAGACGGCCGCCGACATGGGTATCGGCGCGGAGACCGTGAAGAGCTACCTGCGCTCGGTGATGCGCAAGCTTGACGCGCACACCCGGTTCGAGGCGGTCAACGCGGCGCGGAGGATGGGCGTGCTGCCCTGATCGCCGGTCGGTGGGCCCGTCCGGCTCGTCGAACCCGGCGTCTTCCCGGACCCGGCGCCGTCAGCCCCGCTCGCCGCCGGGAACCCAGAGGACGTCACCGTCCGGATTGGCCACCCTCCCCAGCACGAACAGCAGGTCCGAGAGCCGGTTGAGGTACCGCGCCGGCAATACGGATGTGGTCTCCGGATGGGCGTCCGTCGCCGCCCAGGCGGCTCGCTCGGCGCGCCTGACCACGGTCCGGGCGACGTGCAGGTACGCCGCGCCGGGGGTGCCACCGGGAAGGATGAACGAGGTCAGGTCGGGAAGGTCCGCGTTGAACTCGTCGATCCACCCCTCCAGTCGGTCGATGTAGGACTCTTCGATCCTCAGCGGGGGGTACTTGGGGGCCTCGACCACCGGGGTGGCGAGATCGGCCCCGGCGTCGAAGAGGTCGTTCTGCACGACCCGGAGCACCTGTGCGACTCGGTTCTCCAGATCGCCGCAGGTCAACGCTACCCCCAGGGCCGCGTTGGCCTCATCGCACTCCGCGTAGGCGTGGAGTCGGGCGTCGTTCTTGCTCACCCGGGAGAAATCGGACAACCCCGTGGTGCCGTCGTCGCCGGTCCGGGTATAGATCTTGGTGAGGTGCACAGCCATGACGCCAACCTACCCGCGCGCCGACCCGCGGCCCCGGCTGCACGGTGGCGTGGTCCCGCCGGAGGCGTCGCGTCGTGCCGCGGACGCCGGGCTGCGCGGATTGCTCCCGCATCTCGCCTAAGGTGGACCCGTGAGCGGTAACCCCACGTCCCGCGAGGAGAGCTTCCTCGTCACCGGCGGAACCAGACTGGCCGGCGAGGTCTCTGTCGCCGGCGCGAAGAACAGCGTGCTCAAGTTGATGGCGGTCGCGCTGATGGCCGAGGGCCGGACCACTCTGACCAACTGCCCGGACATCTCCGACGTTCCCGCGATGGCGGACGTGCTGCGGCATCTCGGGTGCGCCGTCGAGATCTCGGGCGGCACCGTCGTGATCGACACTCCGGCGGACCTGGGGCACGTCTCCGACGACAGGGCCGCACAGAGGCTCAGGGCGTCCGTCTGCATCCTGGGGCCTCTGGTCGGTCGCTACCACCGGGCCGAACTGGCGATGCCGGGCGGTGACGCGATCGGGGATCGCCCGCTCAACTGGCACCGCGAGGCGCTCGAGAAGTTGGGCGCCACCACGAGGATGGATCACGGCCGACTGTTCGCCGAGGCGGCCGAACTCACGGGGGCCAGGTACACCCTGGCGTTCCCGTCCGTCGGCGCCACGGAGACGTTCCTGTTCGGTGCGGTCCTGGCGAGGGGGACCTCGACCCTGGTCAACGCGGCCCGTGAACCGGAGATCGTCGACATCTGTGACCTGCTGTCGAAGATGGGCGCCCGGATCAGCGGGGCCGGGACGAGCACCATCACCATCGAGGGTGTCGAGTCGTTGAGCCCGGTCAGCCACCGGGTGATCGGGGACCGGATCGTCGCCGCCACCTGGGCGATGGGAGCCGTGATGACACGAGGAGACGTGACCGTCACCGGTATCGATCCCATGTTCATCCACGTGGTCCTGGAGAATCTCCGGGGTGCGGGAGCACAGGTCTCGACCGGATCGGACTGGGTGCGGGTCACGCAGGAGGGACGCCCCCGGGCCCGGGATGTACGGACCCTGCCGTTCCCCGGTTTCCCGACCGACCTCCAGCCGATGGCGATCGCGCTGGCCTCGGTGGCGGACGGCGCGTCGGTGATCACCGAGAACCTCTTCGAGGCACGCTTCCGCTTCGTCGAGGAGATGGTGCGCATGGGAGTGGATGCCGAGACGGACGGTCACCATGCCAAGATCCGGGGTCGCGAACGACTCGACTCCGCCACCGTGTGGGCCAGTGACATCCGCGCCGGTGCGGGTCTGGTCCTCGCGGGGATGTGCGGAGACGCCGTGACGGAGGTCTGCGAGGTGTTCCACATCGACCGTGGCTACCCCGACTTCCTCGAGAAGGTGCGGTCGCTGGGCGGCCGGATAGAGCGCGTCGATACCCACCGCTGACCGAGCCGATGGCGCC
>NZ_JAALDV010000266.1:0-6413 GCF_014145045.1 Dietzia sp. DQ12-76 | reverse complement strand
CCCGCCCCGAGCACGACCGCCCGGCGCCCGTCGAGACGACGCGACGGCGACCCGGTCGCCGCGGGAGCGGTCCCGGCGGTGTCCACCTCGGCGAGGATCTCCGCGGCGCGGTCGAGCGCCACCGACACCACCGAGGACCCGGCCGAGTCGATTCCCGTCTCGGTGTGGACTCGTTTGCCCACGTGGAGGGCCTGCTGAGCGAGTCGGTGCAAGGTCGTGCCCGCCGCGCCGATATCGGACGCGGACTGGTAGGCGGTACGGATCTGCCCGATGATCTGCTGCTCGCCCACCACCATCGAGTCCAGGCCCGACGCCACCGAGAACAGATGCTCGGCCGCCGACTCCGAGTAGCGGACGTAGAGGTGGCGGCTGAGTTCCTCGGCCGAGAGGCCCGAGTGCCGCGACAGCAGATCCACCACGTCGTCGAGCGCCGGGTGGAACGCCTCCACCGCCGCGTAGACCTCGACGCGGTTACACGTGGTGACGATCATCGCCTCGTCGACGTGGCGGCCACTGATCAGGCTCTCGGTGAGGGCGTCGCGGTCGGCTTCCGCGACCGCGACCGACTCCAACAGGGTGACCGGGGCGCTGTGATGGGACAGACCCACCAGGAGAATGCTCACGACCGACCCCCGGACGCGAGTGCCGTTGGCACCCATGCCAGAATGGACACCGTCGCGTCAACTCGGGGCACATCGACTCGGGACACCGTCAACCGCGGGACGACACTGAACGCACAGCCGGAACAGTGGTCCACAGTCGGTCGTCTCCTGTCGGTCTGCACGGCTGTACGCAGGACGATTCCCCATGGGAACCCCTGCCGGGACGGCCGTGGCCTGGGCCTGCGTTCGACCCGCAACGGACTCCACCGTAACCCGCTTGGCACCCCGGGACAAAACCGTCGCCGGGGCGGATGCTATGCCCGGGTGACGCCGTGCGGCCACCATGAGCGACGCGGCCCCTCGGCCGCTCTGGCCCATGTCGCGGCACGCGCGGCCACCCCACCGCCGGGGACGCGGAGGCGACGTACGGTCAAGCGGTGCCGCCTCGCCGCAGGTCCCCCGCGACCCCGTCCTCCACCACCGCGTCCCCGTCGAGACGTGGGTCCGGGCGGGCGTCCCGCGCCAGGTACGCGAAGCGACGGCAGCGACGCCTCTCGCGCGTCGACAACGACCTCACCGCGTCGCAGTGGGCCGACCTCCTCCACGCGTGGGCCGGATGCGCCTACTGCCGTTCGCCGGGCCCGGCCCTTCAGCGCGACTGCGTCATGCCCGTGTCGCGAGGCGGTCGCTACACGCTGGAGAACGTGGTCCCCGCGTGCGCCTCCTGCAACGCGAGCAAGCACAACAGCGAGGTCACCGGGTGGCTGCGGCGCAAGAAACTCGACGAGCGCACGTTCCTGGTCCGGCACGCGACGATCCTGCGGGCCCTGCGAGCCGACGAGTAGCGCGAGCCCGGTGGGCGAGGGTTCAGTCCCAGCCACCAAACGGCTCGGGGCCGGCGAGGTCGGCGCTCAGCTCGTCGTCGTCGACCTCCCAACACGAGTGCTCCGCACCGTCCACCAGGACCACGGGCAGGCGGTCCCCGTACTCCACCGCGAGCTCGGGATCGGCGGCACGGTCCACGTCCACCACCTCGAGCCGGGCGCGCGCGCGGGCGCACAGCGGCAGCAGCTGGCCGTGGACGCGGACGCAGCTTCCGCAGCCCTCGCGGGTAAGCAGGGTCACCGTGTGCACCATGCACTGATAGTGCCCGACCCCCTCCGGGCTCCCCTAGGATGGGGTCCCACCCCCACTAGGAGGTCCACCCGGTGAACGACCACACCGACGCCGCCGATGACTCAGACCCGGCCTCGAATCCGGACCCGGCGTCGGATTCAGACCCCATCGTGGAGTCGGACCCGGACCCGGACGCAGGTGGCACCCGTCTCCGGCTTCCCGGGCGGGCGGACGTCACCAGTGCCATCGGCCGACTGATCTGGCGCCGTCGCAACCACCGTGACCAGCGCGTCGCCGGCGAGGCCTCGGCCAGGAACGCGGTCAAGCTCGAACCCGGGGCCGAGCCGGGCCCACCGCTCGCCGACGCCACCGCCGAGGATCTCGACGACCACGCCGCGACGCAGTTCGTCCCCGACCCGCAGGCGGCGGCGTTCTTCGACGTGGACAACACCCTCATCCAGGGCGCCTCGATCATCCTGCTCGCCCGCGGGTTGGCCAAGCACAAGTTCTTCACCGCGCAGGACGTGGCGTCGATGGCGTGGTCGCAGGTCAAGTTCCGGGTCTCCGGGAAGGAGAACGCCGAGGATGTGGCGGCGGGCCGCGAGAAGGCCCTGAACTTCGTCAAGGGTCACACCGTCGCAGAGCTGACCGCGCTGAGCGAGGAGGTCGTGGACACCTCGATGCTCGACCGCGTCTGGCCCGGCACCCGCTCGCTGGTCCAGATGCACCTCGACGCCGGTCAGCAGGTCTGGTTGGTCACCGCGACGCCGGTCATGCTCGCGCGGGTGATCGCGTCGCGGCTCGGACTCTCGGGTGCGCTGGGCACGGTGGCCGAGGAGGAGGACGGCGTGTACACGGGCCGGTTGGTGGGCGACATCCTGCACGGGCCCGGCAAGGCGCACGCCATCTCCACCCTCGCCGAGGCCGAGGGCTTCGACCTGTCCAAGTGCTACGCGTACTCGGACAGCTTCAACGACATGCCCATGCTCACGATGGTCGGCCACCCGGTGGCCATCAACCCTGACGGGCGGCTCCGCAAGTACGCCTCGGAGAACGGCTGGGACATCAAGGATTTCCGCACCGTGCGCAAGGCCGCCAAGAAGGCGGTCCCGGGTGTGCTCGCGGTGGGCGGGCTGGCCGGCGCGCGGGCGGCCGTCAAATCCTCGTACGGCGTGCGCACCATCGACCAGCTCCGACGGATCTTCTGACCCGACCGCCCCCGAACCGCCACCAGACCCGAACCGCCAGCAGACCCCCGCCGGCGAGCGCGGCCGCGCGGCTCAGCCGAAGAAGACGCTCCCGCGACGTGCGAGGTTGCGGAACAGGGTGTTCTGGATGGTCTCGCGGACCTGGTCGGTGATCTCGAAGACGATCATCGGGTCGTCGCCGGCGTCCGGCCCGAGGTGGGAGGTCTCGATGGGTTCGCCGAACTCGATGGTCCACTTGGTGGGCAGCGGGATCCCACCGAGGGGGCCGAGCAGGGGGAACGTCGGTGTGATGGGCAGGTACGGGACCCCCAGCAGGCGCGCCAGCGGGGAGAACTCGCCGATCTTGGGGTATATCTCCTCCGACCCGACGACCGAGCACGGGATGATCGGCGCGCCGGCGTCCAATGCGGTGGAGACGAACCCCCCGCGGCCGAAGCGCTGCAGCCGGTACCGGTCCGAGAACGGCTTGCCCAGTCCCTTGTAGCCCTCGGGCCACACGGCGACCACGTGTCCGCTCTCGAGCAGACGCTCGGCGTCGGCGGCGCAGGCCAGGGTCGCCCCGGCCCGCCTCGCCAGTGGCGCGGACACGGGAAGCGTCATCGCCAGGTCGGCGGCCAGTAGCCGCAGGGCGCGTCCCGCGTGGTCGTGGACGGCGACGGTGGTCATCATGGCGTCGAGCGGGAGGACGCCGGCGTGGTTGGAGACGATCAGCCCGGCGCCCTCCGCCGGGACGTTCTCGGCGCCGATCACCTCGACCCGGAACCAGTGTTCGAACAGCGGACGCCACATCGGCAGCCACACGTTCTCGTGGAAGTGCTCGTCGAAACCGAACTCGTCGACCTCGTAGCCGCCGGTGAGCCGCGTGGCGATCAGCTCGCCGATCCCGTTGATCGTGTCGACCAACCCCGACAGCGCGCTGACGTCGCCGGTCGCCAGCATCACGTCGACACCCCGCGCGGCCTCGCGGACGGGTCCCATGACCTCGGCGTCGACGGGCAGTGCCTCGATGACCTGGCCGAGGGAGTCCCGCACCGCGGTGAGGAACCGGTCGACGATCCGGCCGATCTCGGTGGCGGCGGCATCACCGGGGGTGGTCTCACCGAGGAAACCTTCACCCACGATGCGGGAACTCCGTGAATCGCGGCGACCCTCCCCCCAGCGGGGCCCACCGAGTGGCTGGCTCAGGTCGAATTCAGGGCCCCTCACAGCGCCTCCTCCTGGATAGCGTCGGCCTCGTGCGCATCGGCCTCGTGCGGGTCGGGCAGCGCCCCGAGTGCCTCGAGCTCGCACAGGGTGGTGTCGACCCCCGAACGGAGCCGGTCGGCCACCGGGGCCGGGAGCAGGGCGGCGACCTTGGCGGTCTGGCGCTCGAGCGAGGCGCGGGTGATCAGTGGCTCCGTCCCGGAGTCCACGAGGTAGGAGTGCAGCGCCTCCTCGGTGGAGTACCTGGGTGTGAAGCCGAACTCCCGGCGCATGCGTGTGGTGTCCACGGCGCGCCCGAAGCGCAGGTACCGCAGCTGGGAGGAACCGATGTCGCGCAGGCCCTGACTGGACAACAGACGCACGGCGAGCTTGAACGTCTGCGGCGGCACCGGCAGCGGGACGTGCCCGGCCCGCCGGATCGCCTGGCTCAGCGTGAGGACCCCGTCTCCGGCGATGTTGAACGTCCCCGGCGCGGCACCCTGGGTGGCGTGCAGGAGCGCGTCGAGTGCGTCCTGCGGGTGCAGCAGCTGGATGCGCGGGTCGTACCCCGCCAAGACGGGGGCGATCGACGGCGCGAGCAGTTCCCCGAACACCGTGGGCTCGGGAAGGCCGAGGATCGCCGGAATCCGCAGGATGGTCACGTCGATGTCCGGCCGCTTACGGGACATGCCCCGGACGTACCCCTCGACCGCCAGGTGGTCCAGGGGGATGCCTCCGCTGGGTTGGCGGCGAGCCGCCATGTCCTCGGTGAACATGGCCGGGTCCACACCCGAGGAGCCGTAGACGGTGGTCGAGGAGATCAGCACGAACCGCTTGACGCTGGCGGCCCGGCCGCAGGCCGCGATCACGTGCATCGAGCCCATGATGTTGGCCTCCTTGACGGCGGCGCGGCCGCCCGGGGCGAAATCGGTGTGGTGAAGCCCGGCGTGGACCACGGTGTCGATGCCGGCGTCCCGCAGGATGCTCTGCAGACGCGGCGACTGGGGGTCGAGCCGGACGAACTCGGCGTCCCGCATCCGGCGGCGGTGCTGCGGCGACGGTTTGACCGAGTCGATCGCCAGCACGCGCTCGACGGTCTCGGTCCGGAGCAGCATCCCCACGAGGTGGGCACCGAGGTACCTGCTCCCGCCCACGACGGCAACCGCCCGGGCGGGCCGACGGGTTGGCGCTTCGGGGTTCACCCAGACCACTGTAGCGGGGGACCCCCGCGTTCCGTTGCCCGGTCCGCGCCCCCGCCCAGCGCTCGCGACGCACCCCGCGCACGGCGCGCCACGCACCCCGCGCACGGTGGCACGCCCACCTCCGGGCGCCTCACCCGACCGGGCCCCGGACACACCGATGCCCGCCACCATCCTGGGTGACGGGCATCTGCTGCAGGTGTGAGTCCGGGCGCTACCGAGGCGCCGCCGGACTCACTTACCGAGCTTGCGACGCTGCACGCGCGTCCGGCGGAGCATCTTGCGGTGCTTCTTCTTGGACATACGCTTGCGGCGCTTCTTGATCACAGAACCCATAACGGGGGTCACCTACCTGTCGACTACTGGTCTGGGGCCTTGCAGCGGGCTTACTGCGTTCCGGCGTCTAAGCGGGCTCGGAAGCCGGTACGGAACCCGTCCAGACTACCCGTAGGCGGGGCCGCGGCGAAAACGGACCCGACGCCAGATCCACCAGCGGGACGCGGGCGTCTCACCCGGCGGAGAAGTACGAGGTGTCCAGGTACTCGTGGACCGCCTTGGAATGCACGCGGAACGACCGCCCCACCCGCACCGCGGGCAACTCCCCTGAGTGGACGAGCCGGTAGACCGTCATCTTGGACACGCGCATCAGCGCTGCCACCTCGGCAACGGTGAGGAACTGGGAACCCCCCGCCGCCTGTGCGCCGCCTTCGGTCTTGTCGGTAGTCGCCATCTCTCAACCCTTCATGGCACGCGTCGTGCCGCAGGCTTCCCCTCCTGCGGTACTGACACGCACGTGCTGAGCATGAGCCTAGCGTGAAGGGTGTGATCAATGCGACGGGAGTGGGCAAATATCTTTGGCGACACGCCGTCCGACCGCAGCCTCACCCGCTCTGAGCAGGGCTTGTGTTAAACGCGGCGTCCCGCCGAGGTGGCTGACATCTCACCTGGCGGGACGGGAGTGGCGGGCGCGTCGGCGGCTCAGTCGTCCCGCTCGTCGTCGTCGGCCTTCTGCGCGGCCAGGGCGAGGTCTCTCGACTTGGTCGCCGACGCCTCCACCGCGTCCGCCACGGCCGACCTCACGCCGCCGGCCTCGAGCCGCCGGATCG
>NZ_JAALDV010000265.1:0-3767 GCF_014145045.1 Dietzia sp. DQ12-76 | reverse complement strand
CGCCGACCGAACCACCGCCGACGGACCCCGCACCCACCGAACCCCCGCCAACGGAACCCGCACCCACGGATCCCGCGGCCAGCGCACCGGCCCCGCCCGCGAAGACGTCCCACACCCCGCGGCCCCCCGCGTCCGAGTAGACCTCCTGGGCGCCGGTGCCCACATCGGTCACCACGCGGTCGGCGATACCGTCGCCGGTCGAGTCCCACAGGGCGTCGTCGGCGTGCCCGTCGCCGTCGAAGTCCAGCCACAGCGCGTCTGCGGCACCGGTCCCGAGAGTGAGGTCGGGCGTGCCCTGCCAGTGCGTCGGCTCACCGACGCCGTCTCCGAAGAAGTAGTCCATGCCCGAAATGGTGTCGCGGCCTGGTGGCGCGGGCCAGTGCCGAGCAGCGATCTGTGGACAACCCGACCTCCCTCCACAGAGGGCAGTGACGCTCTTGACCGACCCTTCAGCGGGAGTCGCTGCGCACCAGGAGCACCGGCCTGTCCGGATCCCCGTGCAGATCCGGATCCCCGAGCCGCGCGGCCCGGAGGCCGACGACGACGAGAAAGGCCAACGCCCAGAGGAGATAGGCGTCGCCCACGAGGTGCTGGATCGGCCCCCACGCGAGTTCACGCCCCTCGTCATGGGGGAACCACCACTGTGGTGTCGTCAGGAAGACCACGATGCCGGAGCCCGCCAGGGCGAGCCAGCCACGCTCGTCGTCGTCATCCCTCTCGGCCGCGCGCGCCGCCCACACCGCCGTGAGAACGACGGCCGGCACCGACCAGACCCAGTGGTGTCCCCAGGACACCGGCGAGCAGAACAGCGCGACGAACCCCACCGCGACGGCGGCGGCGACCTCGTGCCCGTGGCGCAGCAGCCGCCACGCCACCCAGGCGATACCCAGGCCCACCAGCGCGGACACCACGAACCACGCCACCGATGCCGCCGAGCCCTCGAGACCGAGGCGGTACACGAACCCGTTGACCGACTGATTGGAGGAGAACGACAGTGCGCCGATTCGGGCGGGATCCCGGATCGCGAACGACCAGTAGCGGGCCGAGTCGGCCGGGGTCAGCAGGTGACCGAGGCCGGTGAAGGCGAGCGCGGCGAGGACCGCGGTCCCCAGACCCCTCCAGTCGCGACGCAGCGCGAAGTACAACAGGAACACCGCGGGGGTGAGCTTGATCGCCATCGCCAGGCCGGTGAGGATCCCGCCCCACCAGCGACCCCGGCCACGGATCACGTCCACCAGCACCAACGCCATGAGGAAGACGTTGATCTGCCCGAACCCGATCGTCTCGCGGACCGGTCCGAACCACAGCGCGACGGCCATCACCGCGACCGTGAGCCACCACAGCTCGCGGACCGGACGAGCACAGGTGCGGCTGAGGACCAGCTGCACCACGGAGGCGAGCACGGCGATGGTGGCCAGCGTGATGACGACCGAGGCCACCGCCAACGGGACGAGCGTGAACAAGGCGAAGATCTGGGCCGCGAGCGGGGGGTAGGTGAAGGGCAGGTGGGCCCCCTCCGCCAGCCGGGGCAGTTCGCCGTAGAGATCGCCGCCGTCCCGGAACACCTGCCCGCCGACCCGGTAGACGTCCAGGTCGATGCGGTACGGGGGGAGGTTCTGGAGGCCCGGGATTCCGACCGTGTGGAGGACCGTACCGAGCGTCGCCAGGACGGCGGCCACGGCCCTGCCCGCGGTCGAGCCGAGATAGCGGTCGACCGCGCCGCCGATCACGCCGGGTCGCCGTTCTGCGGGTCTGTGCTCCGCTCGGCCCACCACCGGAGGAGTTCGGCCTCCGCCTCGTCGCGGTCGAGTGGGCCGCGGTCCAGGCGCAGTTCCTTGAGGAAGGCCCAGGCCCGGCCGACGTCCGGCCCGGGCTTGAGGTCGAGCAACCGCATGATCTCGTTGCCGTCGAGGTCCGGTCGGACGCGGGCCAGATCCTCCTTCTCCGCGATCTCGGCGATCCGGTGTTCGAGGGAGTCGTAGCTGGCCTGGAGCCTGGCCGCGCGCCGTTTGTTCCTCGTGGTGCAGTCCGCGCGCACCAGCCGGTGGAGGCGGGGGAGCAGATGTCCCGCGTCGGAGACATAGCGGCGCACGGCGGAGTCGGACCACTGCCCCTCGCCGTACCCGTGGAAGCGCAGGTGGAGGAACACCAGCCCCGAGACGTCCTCGATCATCTGCTTGGAGTATTTGAGTGCACGCATGCGCTTGCGCACCATCTTGGCGCCCACCACCTCGTGGTGGTGGAAGGTCACCCCGCCGCCCGGTTTGGCCGCGCGCGTGGCCGGCTTGCCCACGTCGTGCAGCAGCGCGGCCCAGCGCAACACGAGGTCAGGGCCGTCCGGTTCGAGGTCGATGGCCTGCCGCAGCACGGTGAGCGAATGCCAGTACACGTCCTTGTGCTGCATGTGCTCGTCGCGTTCCAGCTTCATCCCCGGCACCTCGGGCAACACGCGGTCGGCCAACCCGGCCTCACAGAGCATGTTGATCCCGTCGATCGGGTAGTCCCCCAGGATGGTCTTGTCCAACTCGGTGCGGACCCGCTCGACGGTGATCCTGTCGATCTCGGCGGTCATCTCCGACATCGCCCGGAACACCCGGGGGGCGAGGGAGAAACCCAACTGGGAGACGAACCGGCAGGCCCGGAGCATGCGCAGCGGATCATCGGAGAACGACTGCTCCGGGGCCGCAGGGGTGTCCAGGACCCCCGCGAGCAGGGCCTCCATCCCGTCGAGGGGGTCACAGAACTCGTGACGTCCGTCGGGGTGCAGCCGCACCGCCATCGCGTTGACCGTGAAGTCGCGACGGACCAGGTCTCCCTCCAGGGTGTCCCCGAAGACCACGTCGGGATTGCGGGTCACCCCGTCGTAGGAGTCCGCGCGGAACGTGGTGATCTCGATCTGCTGCTCGACACCACCGGCGTCATGCTTGACCGCCGACAGGGTGCCGAACTCGATACCGGTGTCCCACACCGTGTCCGCGTAGGTCTCGAGGATCCCCCGGACCGTCTCGGGCCGCGCGTCCGTGGTGAAGTCCAGGTCCGTGCCGAGTCGGCCCAGAACGGCGTCGCGCACACTCCCGCCGACGAGGTAGAGCTCGTGCCCGGCCTCGACGAACGCCGACGCGAGAGGAGCGAGCACGTCCGCGTGATCGTTGAGAGTGGACTGGGCGCCCGCCAGGAGCCGGACCCGCCGCGCCTCGGACTCGGTCGGGTCGGGCGGGGTGCCCGGGCCGTCCTGCAGTCCCGAGAACACCGCCGCATCGTGTCGGTCCGAGGTGGCGCGCGGATCTGGGTGGGGGTTGCGGGCTGTCACAGCGGAGACCTTACCGAGTCGGTCCGCCCGCCTCGGACCACAGCGGCTCCACGGCCTCGACCACCGGGGGCCGCTCAGCAGCTCCCCCGACTCCTCGAGGCACGCCGGGTACGCGGGGTCACCCCGGAACTCCTGTGCTGCGGCGGCGTCGGGGAAGTGCTGGAACACCACCAGGGCGTCGGGGTCGGCATGGGACGCGCAGAACACAGACGCCCGGCGTCCGGACCGATCCACGGGCGGCACGCCGACGATTTACGGAACACCCGACACCGGCCGGTAGCATCGATGGGTGTCTGAAGCCGAACGCCCCGACGAACCGCGCGCCAACCCGCCGCGGCGTCGGCGTGCCCGTCGGCCCGCCGGATCGGGAACACCGGCGTCCGAACCCGCTGGTCAGGGTTCTCAGCGTCCGGCGCACGGGCAGGGCAAGGCCCCGGAGAGCCGGGACGCCCAGGGT
>NZ_JAALDV010000264.1:0-2387 GCF_014145045.1 Dietzia sp. DQ12-76 | reverse complement strand
CGACTCGTAGGCGTGGTTGGGTCCGCGCTTGCACGTCCAGTACTTTGCGACCGCGGTGGCGAGCCGCCGGTACGCGGCGGACTCGTCGTCGTCATAGGCCGCTGCCAGGCGGGTCGCAGTCCAGGTGGCGGCCTCCGCTTCGAGCTGGAGGTCCGCCAGGACGGCGGCCATGGCCGGCTGGTCCACCAGGGTCGCGCCGAACGCGGCTCTGTGTCGGGCGTGCCATGCGGCCTCGGCCACGCCCTGACGCATGCCCGCGGTCGACCCCAGGACGCAGTCCAGTCTAGTGCGGCCGACCATCTCGATGATCGTGCGCACCCCGCGGCCGGGCTCGCCGACCATCCAGCCCAGGGTGCCGTCGAACTCCACCTCGGACGAGGCGTTGGATTTGTTGCCCAGCTTGTCCTTGAGGCGCTGGACCAGGAAGGGGTTGCGTTCGCCGCCGGGGAGGACGCGGGGGACGAGGAAGCAGCTCAGACCCTCCGGCGCCTGCGCCAGCACCAGGAAGGCGTCCGACTGCGGGGCCGAGCAGAACCACTTGTGGCCGCGCAGCACGTGCAGGCCGTCCCCGACCGGGGTGGCAGTGGTGGTGTTGGCCCGGACATCCGAACCGCCCTGCTTCTCGGTCATCGCCATACCGAACAGGACTCCCGACTTGGTCGCCGGATCGCGCAATTCGGGGTCGTAGACGGTGGACAGGAGCGCCGGTTCCCATTCCGCGGCCAACCCGGGGTTGAGCCGGAGGGACGGCACCACTGCGTGAGTCATGGACAGGGGGCAGCCGTGGCCGGCCTCGATCTGCGAGACCAGCATGAACCCCGCCGCCCGCTCGACGTTCGCGCCCGGGCCGGGGTCGGCCCACGCCGAGGTGTGGAGGCCTCGGGACACCGAGTAGTCCATGATCCGGTGGTACGAGGGGTGGAACTCGATCTCGTCCACCCGGTTGCCCCACCGGTCGTGGGCGTGGTGCACCGGCGGCAGGGTGTTGGCCAGCTCCGCGTCGTGCTGGTACCGCCCGGTTCCCACGTGTCGGCCGATCTCGTGGAATCGGTCGGTAACCGCGCCGGGCGCGAAGACTCCCACGGCCTCCCGGAGGGCGGGGTTGAGCGCGAACTCGTCCACGTCCACGCGCGGCGGCGCCTGGTTGAGGACCTCGTGGGTGGTGTGGTTGCGAGTGGTCGACATGTGCTGGGTCCTCCTCCGGCCCGCGGTACTCAGGACTTGAAATACATGAGTTGGTTGCTCGTGGCGAGCAGCCTGCCATCCCGGCTCCACAGCCGCGCCGACTCGTCGTGGTAGTTGCCGTGGAACCGGTGGGCGTGGACGCTGCCCAGGATGAAGTCCGTGCCCTGGGCCGCGATCTCGTCCGGGGTGGCCAGATAGTGGATCGTCAGCGTGACCGTGCCCGCGGGGACGGGCCGGCCGAGTCGGAGGAACGACCTCGGGAAGAACGAGTCGCACATCGCGGTGAGCGCGACGTGGTCGAGGGGGCGGGACGGCGAATCCCGGATCCACATCGTGGTGGTCGACTCCGGGGTCGCGTCCCCGTTCTCGACCGACTGCCACGGCCCCGTGACGAACCGCATGTCGTAGTTGTCCACCCACCTGACCCCGCGGTCCGCCGCGGCCGGGGTCAGGTCCTCCGGCACCGGGACCATCGGCGCCGTGGCCTCGGTCTCCGACCAGGTCTCCCGGCGCAGTGCGGTGATCGCGGTGGCGGTGGTGACCACCTGGTCGCCCTGGCGCATCTCGAGCCACCAGTGCTGGTTGGACCGGTTCGTCCGGGTGGGCCTGGCCTCGATCTCGAACTCCCCCTCGGCGACCGGGCCCGCGTAGTTCACCGTCAGGGCGAGCGGGTCGCCGTGCCGCGCCGGGTGCTGCAGGACCGCCTGCAGCATGGTCGCCGCGGTCGTCCCACCGAACGGCCCGACCATGTTGGCCCATGCGTCGACGGTGCGGCCCCGGACCAGGTCGTCGTGGACGCGTCGGAGCGCGACGGCCCGGTCCAGCGCGTGTGAGGGGGAGTCCTGATCGGTCACGGCACTCTCCTGATCGGGCGGCGTGGGAGGTCACCACCGAGTGCTCCCACCGTACCGAGCGGGCTCAGGGTCCCGTACCGAGCGGGCTCAGGGTCGACGAACCGCGGACCGTGCGTGGCGACGGGAGGCACAATCGGTCCATGGAGCGATCCCCGCGAGCCACGTTCGCAGAGTTGACCGAGGGTAAGGCCTTCCCGCCGATGTCCGGGCGCGCGGCCCCGGATCTGGCGGCGGCCGGGTTCGGCGAGTCGGAGTGGGCGTGTCGCGGCGAGGCGGTCTCCTACGCGCCGGTCTCGACGCCGCGCGACGGGCGTTTCGAGCTGACAGAGGCTGATTCCGCACCGTTCG
>NZ_JAALDV010000263.1:0-2575 GCF_014145045.1 Dietzia sp. DQ12-76 | reverse complement strand
TGCTCGCCGAACAGGCGCTGAAGGGGCGCCGGGCCTACGACTGGCGCGCGGCCCTCGACCGGGGCCCACACGACTGCGCCACCCGCGACCGGGCCGGAGTGAACCGCGCCCCGTGGATGTTCCCGGTGGAGGCCCACGCGCAGCTGGTGTCCGATGCCTACGCCCTTCGCCACGGGTTCACCCCGCCTCCCGCTGACGCGGGGGGTCACCGGGAGCCGCCGGCCGTGGAGGAGGTGCTCGCCGGGCTCAGGGCAGGCCGTGCGCCCACCCTGCGGGCGCGAGCGGTTTAGGGACCGGCGGCCTCGTCGTCGTACCGTGTCCTGGTGACAGGCATCGATCCGGACGACCTCGAGACCCTCCAGCGCGTCCTCGACCAGGCGGCGGCGCTCGGGGAGGACCACCCCGATTCCATCCGGGTGCAGCGCTCGGTCGGCCACATGTTCAAGTTGCTCAAGAAGTCTCGCCGCAACGAGGTCCGCCGCGCCCGGCAGGAGGCGGACAAGGCGGTCATCGAGGCCACCGCGACCGGCTCGCCCACCCGGATCGACGACGAGACGGCCGGGATCCGCCTGGTCTCGAACACTCCGGGAGCCGTGGCCGGGCACCTGCAGCGCGCGGTGGCCTGTTACGTCTGCAAGCAGCTCTACACGCAGGTCGACGCCTTCTACCACCAGCTGTGCCCGGAGTGCGCGGCGGCCAACCGCGCGAAGCGGGACCCGGACATGGACCTGACCGGGCGGCGGGCCCTGCTCACCGGGGGGCGCGCCAAGATCGGCATGTACATCGCCCTCATGCTGCTGCGGGCGGGGGCTCACGTGACCATCACGACCCGGTTCCCCCGCGACGCGGTCCGCCGGTTCGCCTCGATGCCCGACCACGCGGACTGGGCCGACAGGGTCCACGTGATCGGTGTGGACCTGCGCGATCCCGCCCAGGTCGTGGCACTGGCCGACGAGGTCGCCGCCGCCGGGCCGCTGGACATCCTCATCAACAACGCCGCCCAGACGGTGCGCCGGTCCCCCGGGTCGTACTCCGGACTCGTGGACGGCGAGTCCGCACCCCTCACCGGACGGGCCGCAGACATCCCCATGATCACCATGGGCCGCACCTCCGAGCTGCACCCGGCCGCGCTGATGGGCGGCGAGTCTGCGCTCATCGGCTCCGACGAGGCCGAACGCGAGGCCGGACACATCGCCGAGCAGGCACTCCTGGCCGGGTCGGCGTCCCTGGACCGTGTGGCCGCCGGCACCGCCATCGACGCCGGCGGGCTGCTGCCGGACGTGGTCGACCACAACAGCTGGGTGGCCACTGTCGAGCAGGTGGAGCCCATGGAGATGCTCGAGGTGCAGCTGTGCAACTCTGTCGCGCCGTTCATCCTGGTCTCCCGCCTGCGGCCCGCGCTGGCGGCGTCGGGCGCCCGGCGCAAATACGTCGTCAACGTCTCCGCCATGGAGGGGCAGTTCTCCCGGCGCTACAAGGGCGCGGGGCACCCGCACACCAACATGGCCAAGGCGGGCCTGAACATGCTCACCCGCACCTCCGCCGAGGAGATGTTCACCGAGCACGGCATCCTCATGACCGCCGTGGACACCGGGTGGATCACCGACGAGCGGCCGCACACGACCAAGGTCCGGCTCCACGAGGAGGGCTTCCACGCTCCTCTCGACCTGGTGGACGGGGCGGCGCGCGTGGTCGATCCGATCGTGCGCGGTGAGGCCGGCGAGGACCTCTACGGGTGCTTCCTCAAGGACTTCCGACCCAGCCCGTGGTGAGCGATCCGGACACCCGGCGGCCGGGACAATAGGATCGTCGGCATGGACTCACCCACCTCGGCGGCAGTGCACCTCATCCTGACCACCGAGCTCCTGCCCGCGCTGCGCGAGGTGGTGACCGAACTCGGCGGGGACGGCCCGGACACCCTGGTCCATTCGCGACCCACGGCGGTGGGGGCGGCGCACCCGACCAACTCCGCTGCCGCGACGGTCCGTCATCTCTGCGGGGTCCTCACCTCCTGGGGGGCGGCGTGCCTCGGCGGTGAAGAGGTCCGCCGACACCGGGAGTCGGAGTTCACGTACGACGGGCCGGTCGAGCCCGAACTCGACAGGCTGTCCGCACTGGCCGACCGGGTCCCGGACTGGACCACGGCGGCGCTGCTGCGGGGCGACCTCGCACATCCCGCCGGGACGGCGTTCCCGGTGGAACGGGCCCGGGCCGCCGGCACCCTGACCGTGGAGTGGGTGCTGGCGCACATCCTCCACGACGTCGCCACCCACCTCGGTCACCTTGAGGTCACCCGCGACGTCCTGCTGTCCGCCGGCCCCCGGTGACCTCCTCCCCCGGCGGGATGGACCCCGGTCGGACCGGCCGGATCCCGGTCCTGCTCGACTGCGACCCGGGGATCGACGACGCCCTGGCGATCGCCTACCTGGTGGCCGAGCACCGAGCCGGGTCGATCGACCTGGCAGGGCTCGTGTGCACGGCCGGCAACGTCGGCATCGAGGACACGGTCCGCAACGCTCTGGCCTGGCTGGACCTGGCGGGCGCTCCCCCCGTCCCCGTGTCGGCCGGGGCCGCC
>NZ_JAALDV010000026.1:0-21746 GCF_014145045.1 Dietzia sp. DQ12-76 | reverse complement strand
CCGCGGCGGCCTCGTCCCGCACGGTCACCGCCCGGTGGCGGCGGCCCGGGCCGGCGTGGCGCGGACCGGTTCGGTGTGGAAGTCCGATGGGTCGACCTTGTTGGTCATGGCCCAGTAGTCGTTGATGCGCCAGGGCAGCACCGACACGACGCGACCGTCCGGGTTGCGGTACCAGTTCTCCATCGCCGGATGGGTCCACACCATCTGCGCGTGCTGCCGGTCGACGGCCTCGTTGTAGCGTTCGTTGACCTCGCTGCGGCACTCCAGCGTGCCGAGGTCCTGCGTGCGCATCAGCCGTAGCGCATCCATGATGTACCTGACCTGGCATTCCAGGATGGTGATGAAGCTGCCGCCGTGGCCCAGGCCCGTGTTGGGCCCGGTCATGATGAAGAAGTTGGGGAAATCGGGAACCGTGATGCCGAGATACGCGCGCGCGTCGTGGTCCCCCCAGATCTCCCTGGTGGAGCGCCCCGATCTGCCCACGATGTCCATCGGGTAGAGGATCCGCACGCTGTGGAAGCCGGTCGCCATGACGATGATGTCCAGCTCGTGCTCGACGCCGTCTGAGTCGACCAGTCCGGAGGGCGTCACCTCCTCGACCCCGCGGGGGACCAGCGTGACCTGGGGCTTGCGCAACATCGCGAACCAGCCGTTGTCCAGCAACATCCGCTTGCCGAAGGGGGGATAGTCCGGCAGTGACGCCTCGATGAGGTCGTCGCGGTCGCCCAGTTGATCGCGGAGGTAGCGTTCGTAGAATCTGCGGTGCCCGTGGTTGGTCGCGTTGATCGAGGCGCTCGGCTCCGGCCACTCGGGGTCCACCTGGAGGGTGGGGTAGACCTTGTCGTTGAAGATCCACGACAGTCTGGCGCGGTACCACTCCCGGTACCCGGGGACGTGGTCCATCAGCCAGTGCACGTCCTCGTCGATGGTCGCGAAGTAGTCGTCGTTGGGGGCGATCCACTGCGGTGAGCGTTGGAAGACCGTCAGGGAACCGACCCGGTCCGCGATGGCCGGGCCGATCTGCATCGCGCTGGCGCCCGCCCCCACGATGCCCACCCTCTTGCCCCGCAGGGCGTCCGGCTCGTCGAGGTCGCTCGGCCACTCGGCGGAATGGAAGAGACGACCCCGGAAACCCTCCATTCCCGGGAGGTTCGGGACCTTGGGGCGGTTGAGAAGGCCGACCGCACTGATGAGGATCGGTGCCTCCAGGACCTCCGATCCACCGTCAGGCCGACGGACCGTCACGCGCCATGACTGCCCTGACTCGTCGAACTGCGCGCGCGTGACCTCGTGGCGGAACCGGACGTGCTGACGGATGTCGTTCGCCTCCGCGAAGGCCTCGAGGTAACCCTGGACCTCGTCGCGCTTGCCGAAGTGCGTGGACCAGTTGTGGGGGAAGGAGGAGATCGAATAAAGGTGGCTGGGGGTGTCCACCCCGGCTCCGGGATAGCGGTTCTCCCACCAGGAACCGCCCACGTCGTCGTTCTTCTCCAGGATCACGTGGGGGATGCCGGCACGGGTGAGCTCCACCGAGGCCAACATCCCCGCGATGCCGGCGCCGATCACGATCGCGTGGAGGCGCTCGTCGGGTGCGGCGGCAGCCGGCGCGATCCGCGGCCCGTTGACGATCTCCGCCATCATCGGGGCGAAGTCCGGCGGCACGGTCTCGCCGCAGGTGAAGTTGAGCAGCCGTTCGACGTCCGAGTGCCCGACCTCCGGCCGGGGAGGCCTCCCCGACTCCCACCAGCGCTCGACAGCGTCGATCACCGCGTCCTGGATCTCGGCCTGGATCCCGTCCGGAAGGCCCCCGGTCGCGTTGTCGTCCATGCCCCGACTGCGGGTGGGCTGATAGCGGGGTGCCATCCACCGCTCGTCGGCCGTCAGCTCCAGTAGGACGGCGAGCAGGGTGGGGACGTTGCCCGCGCGGACCGCCGAATGGAGGCGGCGACGGTCCGATTCAGTGACTGTGGTCATACGTCGCAGGCTAACAGCAGTTAGTCCCAGGGCCAAGAGATTGACATCAGTCGGCGAAGAGATGCGAAGTCTGCCCGCGAGGGCGGGTTGACCACATCCGCTGGCGATGCAAGTATGAGCCAGATCATACTAACGGCGGTCAGTGCCGCGGGAGAGTGAGAAATCATGGAACAGCCGGTTCGAGTCCCCTCGAGTGCCCCCGAGTCCCGCCAGAACCCGGGGGACGGTCGCACCACGGACCGGCGCCTGACCTCCACGCAGTCCGCCCTCCTGGGACGGGCGACCCTCGGTGATCAGCTCCGGCGTCACGCGCAGAGCCGGGCCGGCAAAGCCGCGATCGTCTCCTACGCCCCCGGTGGCGGGCGGACCGTCACCACCTACGGTGAGCTCGACCGTGGCGCCAACCGGGCTGCTCACATGCTCCTCGGACTCGGCGTGTCCCGCGGCGACCGGGTCGCTGTGATGGCACGAAACCGTGTCGAGTCGGTCATCGCCTACTACGGAGCTCTCAAGATCGGGGCCGCCTACTCCGGGATCAACGTGCTGCTGGGGGTGGGAGAGGTGGCTCATCAGCTCGACCACCTCGAGCCCGCGGCCGTCGTCGTCGCCGCGGAGTTCCTCCCGGTCGTCCGGGCGGCGCTCGGCGATTCCGGACACCGGCCCGAGATCATCGTGCTCGACGCCACGGCGCCTGACGGAACGGGGACCGACGGCATGGGACCCGACGGTCCGGACTCCGGCTCCACCGATGACCCGGGGTGTCACGACTTCGACCGTCTCCTCGACTCGTCCTCGGACACGGAGCCCGAATGCGACGTCGACGAGCTCGACCTCGCGATGATCGTCTACACGAGCGGGACCGAAGCGGCCCCCAAAGGGGTCATGCTGCCGCATCGCAACTACCTCATCTCCACCTCGCCCGCCTACACGTGGGGGTTGCGCTGCCTGGACGACGACGTCTGGCTCTTCGTCATGCCGTTCCACACGATCGCCGGCATCGGCTCGCTGACCTCGCTCATCCTGCTGGGCGCGACTCTCGTCCTCCCGGCCAGCCTCGCGCCCGCCGACGTGTTGGCGATGATCAAGACGGAGCAGATCTCGGTCCTGGCTCAGACGCCCACGTTCTTCATCTCGCTGGCGGACCATCCGGACTTCGGGCCCGACGCGGTGGGGACCATCCAGCGGTGTCTGACCTACGGGGGACAGGTCTCCCCGCGAACGGTGGACGCCTGGCACCGCGCCGCGCCGCGGTCGATCTGGGGAACCTACTGGGGCCAGTCGGAGCTGACCCAGCTGGGGTCGGTCGGCTGGTTCAGGCAACTCGAGGACGTTCCCGGGCAGGACCCCACCTGGATCGGCAAGCCCGTCGGCCATCTGGAGGTCAAGGTGGTCGACGCCGACGGGAACGAGTCCGAGAGCGGGGAGCTCCTGTGCCGCACCCCGTCGGTGATGGCGGGGTACTTCAGGGATCCCGAGAAGACCGCCGCGGTCCTCGACGGCGGGTGGCTCCACACCGGTGACATCGTCCGACGCGATGCCGAGGGCAACATGTTCTTCCTCGACCGCAACAAGGACATGATCAAGACAGGGGGATACAACGTGTCCTCCCAGGAGGTCGAGCGCGTCCTCCAGGCGCACCCCGGGGTGGCGCGTGCCGCCGTCGTCGGACTCCCGGACGAGTACTGGTCCGAGGCCGTCACCGGGTTCGTCATCGCCGTCGACGGCAGCGACGTGTCGGGCCCGGAGTTGCGAGAGCACTGCAAGACGGCGCTCGCAGGATATAAGGTCCCCAAGGTGATCACGATCGTGGACGAGCTCCCGACGGACCCCCAGGGCAAGCTACTCAAGAGAGAGCTGCGCCGCCTGCACGCAAAGGACTGAGACGCTGAACACCGAGCCCAGCAGACGCGACTCGATACTGGCCGCGGCGGCCGAGTACTTCGCCGAGCAGGGCTACCACTCGGCGGGGATGCGCGGCATCGCCGATTCGGTGGGGATCAAGGGCGCCAGCCTGTACAACCACTTCGGTTCCAAAGAGGAGATCCTCTACGCGATCGCGCTGAAGATGACCCGTGTGCCCGTGGAGGAGAACCTGCTCGTCCTCGACGAGACCGGGACACCGACCGAGCGGCTCACCGCCCTGATCGACGTCCACCTCCGCCACCTCGCGGTGAACCGTGTGGAGCATCTGGTGAGCCTACGGGAGCTCTCCGCGCTCACGGAGGAACACCGTGACCGCGTGGTCGGGTACCGCAAGTACTACCAGCGACGGGTGCGCGACGTGATCGCCGCGGGCATCCGCGCCGGGGAGTTCGGCGTCGACGACCCGATGCGTGCGGCCGTCGCGATCCTGGACCTCATGAACGGCGTGAGCTGGTGGCTGCGGGACGACTACGACATCGACTCCCTGGTCTCCACCTACGTGGACTACATCGTCGACGGGATCCTCCGGCGCAGGTGAGGGGTCCGCGGTGGCGCGGATGAGGTGGCCCCGGTGGCGCCGTCGCCCCCGCGCACCCTACGAGAACCGGCCCCCTTGTCGCCGCTGGCGAGAAGGGGGCCGGATCACGTGGCGTCGCGGGTCTGTGTCTTCTCTCAGAGCGCGCGACGCAGCAAGGGGACCAGCGCGTCGGCGTCCGCGATCGGGTTCGGGTTGGTCCCGCACCAGATGTCCTTGAAGGTGTACGCGGCCAGGCTGGACAGGTCGTCCTCGGACAGTCCGACCTCGGTGAGCGACCGCGGCATGCCCAGCCGCCTGATGAGCGCGTCGGCGAGCTCGTGCGCAGGTGTCTGCGGCTCGCCGAACGCCACGCTGATCAGCGCCTGGCGATGTTCGTTGACCTCCCGGTTGTACTCCAGGGCGAACGGCGCCATCACGCAGGAGGTGTGTCCGTGCGGGACCTTGAACGACCCTCCGAGCGCATGCCCGACCGCGTGGCTGATACCCATGTCCAGGCCGGCGACGATCGCGACCATCGACGACCAGGCTCCGACCTGGCACATCCGCCTGGCCTCCAGGTCATCGCCGTCCTCCTTCACCCGGACGAGGCCCTCGGAGAGCAGGCGGATGGCGTTCATCGCCATCCCGTCGTAGTACCCGTTCGACTCGAGTGACCCCAGGGTCTCGAAGGCGTGATCGAGAGCGCGCACCCCGGTCGAGAGCCAGAGCCATTCCGGGGTGTGCCGGGTGAGCGCGGGATCGAGGATGACGGCCCGCGGGGTCATCGCCGGATGGACGTACCCCTCCTTGACATTGCTCTCCTCGTCCGTTGATCCCGCCAGCGCGTTGAACTCGCCTCCGGCCAGCGTCGTGGGGGCCACCACCACGGGGATGCTCGGGGCCGAGAAACTCGGGGCGGTCACCGAGGTGTCGGGGTTGACCTGCAGGTGGTAGGCGTCCATCTCGGAGGTCGTGCGGATCCCGTGCTCCAGGGTCACCGCGAGGATCTTCGTCAGGTCCGTCGCCGAGCCGCCGCCGACACACAGCAGCATGTCCGGATCCGCCTCGGCCGCGACCAGGGTCGCCGCGATGACGTCCTGGCGGGGCACGTGGGGCCGGACCGCGTCGAACAGGCCGACGAACCGATCACCCAGGGCCTCGATCACCCGTCGGATCTCGTCGGTCTGGGAGTTCAGGGTCCCACTGCAGACCACGAAGACCCGGCTCGCGCCGAGGAGCTCCGCTTCCTGCGCCGCGGCCTCCGCGACCGGGGTCCCGATATGGACTCTCTCCATGGGGGTCAGAGAGATGAGTGATGACTGCACGGCGGCACCGTCCTTCGTTGTTGTCCTCGACCCCCGTGTCCGCCAGAACACTGTGTCCGAGGGAGCACGGTGTCACTCCGACGATGACGCGGGGGCCGAGCTGGGGTCGGGCGTAGCGCGTTTTTCGTGCCGCCCGAGGCTAACAGTCGTTACCCTACAGGAGAATTGTGGCCCAGGCCACAGTCTTTTTGCGGTGGCGATGCGCAGCGCTTCGGGAGGGGCTGGGGATTCCCACAAGGTGTTCTGTGCAGGAACTTAAGGTCGCCGTCAGTATTGGCCCGGACCGGATTGCGTCTCGGCTCGCGTCCGCACACCCACCTGTCCGGTGACGGCGCTCACATCTGGAGGGGCTAACGGCGGATCGCTTCGATGGGGGTCGATGCCGGGACATGAGTCCGCGGTGCCGGCACGTGGGTCTACAGTCTCACTTCGTGACTGATGGTGACAGACGGGTCTGGCCGTCCGGGCTTCGGCGGTGGTCGGGCTGGGTGGTGCTGAGCCCGGTCCGGGTCGTGGCGATGAGCTTCGCCGCTGCGATCGTGGTGGGCACGGCGCTGTTGCTCCTGCCCGGAGCCGTCGAGCCCGGGAGCAGTACCGGGTTCACCGAGGCGCTGTTCACCTCGACGTCGGCGATGTGTCTGACGGGGCTGATCGTCGTGGACACCCCGGTGCACTGGTCGGGGTTCGGTCAGGTGGTCATCCTCGCCCTGATCCAGGTCGGCGGCCTGGGGATCATGACCATGGCCTCGATGGTCGGGCTGGTGCTGGCCGATCAGATCGGGCTCAAGGCCCGGATGAACACCGCGGCAGAGGCCCGTGCCTCCGAACTCGGCGACGTCCGCGACGTCGTCATCGGCGTGATCCGGCTGAGCATAGGGATCGAACTCGTCACCGCCGCCGCGCTGGCACTCCGCTTCGCCCTGGGCTACGACGAGCCCGTGCTGCGGGCCCTCTGGCTCGGGGTGTTCCACTCCATCTCGTCGTTCAACAACGCCGGGTTCGCGCTCTACAGCGACAACATGATCGGGTTCGCCACCGACCCGTGGATCTGTGTCCCCCTGATGGTCGCGGTGATCCTGGGTGGCCTTGGGTTCCCGGTCCTGTTCGAGATCGGCCGGCGGCTCCGGCGCAGGCCCCCCCGCAGCCGGTCGCGGGCGGGGTGGACGCTGCACACGCGCCTGACCGTCTCGGTGACGGCGGTGCTGCTGGCCCTCGGGTTCGGAGCTGTCCTGGCGTTGGAGTGGGCCCGCACTCTCCAGGGGTACAACGCGGCGGAGAAGGTCCTGGTGGCGGCGTTCCAGGGCGTGATGCCCCGGACCGCCGGGTTCAACAGTGTCGACTACGCCGACCTGGACGACGCGACGTTGCTCGTCACCGATGTGCTGATGTTCATCGGCGGGGGCAGCGGCGGCACCGCCGGCGGGATCAAGGTGACCACCTTCGCCCTGCTGCTGTTCATCATCATCGCCGAGGTCCGCGGCGAGCGGTCGGTGACCATTCTCGACCGTCGCGTCGACACCCGGGTGCAGCGACAGGCACTCGCGGTGGCGCTGATCGGGATCGGGCTCGTCACGACCTCGACGATCGTGCTGCTCGCCGGCACGCCGTTCGGCCTCAACGAGTTGCTCTTCGAGGTGACCTCCGCGTTCGCCACGGTGGGATTGTCCACGGGGATCACCGCCGAACTGCCCCACTGGGGGCAGTGGATACTGATACTGCTCATGTACCTCGGCCGCATCGGCCCGATCACCATGGTCAGTGCACTGGCCGCGCGACAGCGTGGCCGACGGTACGACCTTCCCGCAGAAAGGCCCCTCATTGGCTAGACGACGAGCTCCCGACGCTGTGGTGGTTCTGGGACTGGGCCGGTTCGGCAAGTCCCTGGCCCTGGAGTTGATGGCGCAGGGCGCCGAGGTCCTGGGCGTGGACTCCAGCGATGCCGTGGTGCAGAAGGTCGCACACCGTCTGACCCACGCGGTGGTGGCCGATACCACCGACGAGGAGTCACTGCGCCAGCTGTCGGTCCACCAGTTCGACCGCGCTGTCGTGGGGATGGGGTCCGATCTCGAGGCGAGCCTGCTCACCGCGTCGGTGCTCATCAACCTGGAGGTACCCAACATCTGGGCCAAAGCCACCAGCAACTCCCACGCCAAGATCCTCACCCAGATCGGCGTCCACCACGTCGTACGACCCGAGCACGACATGGGCAAACGTGTCGCCCACCTGGTGCGGGGAAGGATGATCGACTACATCGAGTTCGACGACGGCTTCGCCATGGTCAAGACGTCCGCGCCGACCTTCGCACTCGGCCAGCCGCTCGGGCAGAGCAGCATCCGCACCGACTTCGGGGTCACCGTGGTGGCCATCAAGCGTCCGGGGGAGGGGTTCACCTACGCCACGGCCGAGACGGTCCTCACCGAGGGCGACACCATCATCGTCTCGGGTCGGGTCCGAGACACCGAACGCTTTGCCGAGCTCTCATGAACCGATCATGACCCTGGACCGCACCGGGTTGTCGCGTGGCTCCTGACAGAGCAGTTCCTCCGACGGCACCGCGCTACTCCCGCGCGGCGAGCTGTCGTCGTGCCAGCTTCCGCCCCCGGATCACGCCGAGTTCGTAGGTGGCCAGCACGACCAGCCACACCGCGGTGAAGGGGATCACGAACCAGAGCATGGCAGTGCTGAACGGCTCCAAGGCGTCGTGCCCCGAAGCCTGGAGCACCACGTACGCGATGTAGGCCGCGTAGAAACCGGCGAAGAGGAACCCCTCCCAGCGCTTGATCGCCATACCGGTGAACGCGATGGGCAACAGGGCCAGTGCGACGGCCACCATGATCGGGAGGTCGAATCGGATCGCCCCCGCTGCGACCTCGATCGGAGTGATCAGGGACGTGACGCCCAGAACCGCGCCGATGTTGAACATGTTGCTGCCGACGATGTTCCCCACCGCCATGTCGCGCTCACCCCGGAACGCGGCCACCAGGCTGGTCGCGAGCTCGGGGAGTGAGGTGCCTATCGCCACCACGGTGAGGCCGATGACCAGATCGCTCATACCCCAGGCCGCCGCGAGATCGCTCGCCGCGGTGACCAGCAGTCGAGCGCCGACGACCAGCAGGAGTACGCCCAGGGCGACCATCGCGCAGCTCATGAGGGTCGAGTGCGCCCCCTTGTGTGCCCCCTCGTCCTCGTCCGCTTCAGCGTCCGCGTCTGACTCCGCGCCGGCCGTGCTCTCGGCCGTCGACCCGTCGTGCGTCGTCTCCACCGTGTCGGCGGTGCGCTTGCGGGAGATGACCACCGTCACCACCACGTACGCCACCAACCCGGCGAGCAGCAGCATGCCGTTCAGCGCACTGATCACCCCGTCCAGAGCCACCACCAACAGCACGATGGAGAACCCCACCATGATGGGAATGTCGACACGGACGATGCGGGACTTCGCGAGTAGTGGGGCGACCAACGCGGTGAGCCCCAGGATGAGCAGGATGTTCGCGATGTTGCTGCCCACCACGTTGCCGACCGCCAGCCCGGGGTGACCACTCAGGGCGGCGTCGACGCTCACCGCGAGTTCCGGGGTCGAGGTGGCGAACGCGACGACGGTCAACCCCACCACCAGTGGCGACATCCCAATGGTGACGGCCAATCTGCTCGCTCCCCGCACGAGGGACTCCCCGCCCGCGACGAGCAGGACGAAGCCGACAGCGAGCGCGCCCAGAGTCAGTGCGCTCACGACAGATCCCGCCGCGTAACGGTGGCGGACCCGGGCCCGGGACGCGGTGTGCGAGACGCTGAGAAGTCCATGGTCGTGATTATTCCGTGCTCGCGCTCCGACCGCTGCAGGGCTCGTCCAGGATCACCCGGCGGCGGCCACCGCCAGGGGCAGGACGGCCCGGGCTCCGGCAACTCGCAGGTGCCGAGCGGCCTCCGTTGCCGTCCATCCCGTTCCGTGCAGATCGGTGACCAGAAGGACCGGCCCGGTGGGGGTGGATTCCGGTCCGGACAGCGTGCCCCAGAGCTGGGCGACCCGGTAGGCGGAGTTCTGGGCGGTCACCGGGGGCAGTGCGGGGTCTCTGGTGAGCTCCCCGAGGTGGTCCATCCGGCCCATCTGCGCGAGCGCGCGGGCCAGGCTCCCCACGAGTACCGGCCGCTCGCCGGTGAGCAGGGCCACCACCCCGGTGGGTCGTTCCTCCCACCCCCAGTCGCGCAGAACCGGGACGCACGCACGGACCACCCAGTCGGGAGCCTCCTGGTCGGCCCCGGAGAGTAGTCCGCGGAGCTTCTGGCCCACCCCGAGGTCGGTCAGGCGGGCAAGAGCGCGTCCCTCGGCGGGCCCGTCGGCGATCTTTCCCTTCAACGGGACGTCGAGCCGCGCGAGACCGGTGGGCCACTGTCGGCGCGGGGGCAGGACCACCCCCGGGCGCTCCAGCGCCTCGCGTGCCCGGGTCAGGGCACCCTCGTCGACGGACGCCGCCCTCCGGTCACCCGTGCAGTTGTCGCATCGACCGCACCCGCCGGAGGCCGGGTCGAGCGTGGGGTCGTCGAGCTGCCGACGCAGGAACTCCATCCGGCACGACGCGGTCTGCTCGTAGGCGATCATCGCCTCCTGCTCCGACCGCCTGGCCCGGGCCAGCCCGGCGTAACGCTCGGCGTCGTAGTGCCACTGTCGCCCGGTGGCGATCCACCCTCCTCGCACCCGCTGGACCGCACCGTCCACGTCGAGGACCTTGAGCACCATCTCCAGCCGGGTCCTGCCCAGATCGACCGCGGGCTCGAGGGCCTGGGTCGACTGCGGCCGGTCCGGTTCCAGGGCGTCGAGGACCCGGCGGACCACGTCCTCGGGGGGGAAGGCCAGGGAGGCGAAGTGGCTCCAGATGGCCCGGTCCTCGGGCCCGGGCAGGAGCACCACCTCGGCGCGCTCGGCCGCGCGACCCGCGCGACCGATCTGCTGGTAGTAGGAGATGGGCGACGGAGGGGCCCCCAGGTGGACCACGAAGCCCAGGTCGGGTTTGTCGAATCCCATGCCCAGCGCGGACGTGGCGACCAGCGCCTTGACCTCGTTGTCCAGTAACGAGCGCTCCAGTTCCTCGCGCTCGCCGGCGTCGGTGCGGCCGGTGTAGGCGCTCACACGGTGCCCGGCGGAGGTGAGCAATCCGGCCATGTCCTCGGCCGCCGCCACGGTGAGGCTGTAGATGATCCCGCTGCCCGGCAGGGACTCCAGGTTCTCCGCCAGCCACGCCGCGCGGCGCTCCGAGTCGTCGATCGCCACGACCGACAAGCGCAGCGATTCCCGGTCCAACCCTCCGCGCAGAACGAGGGTGTCGGACGCCGCGTCGCCCGCGTCCCCGTCAGGGCCCCCGGACCCACCCGGTCGTTCGCCCACACCGAGCTGCTGTGCCACGTCGCGCACCACCCGGTCGTTGGCCGTGGCGGTGGTGGCCAGGACCGGCACGCCCTCGGGCAGGTCGGCCAGAAGCGTGCGTATCCGGCGGTAGTCGGGCCGGAAGTCGTGCCCCCAGTCCGAGACGCAGTGGGCCTCGTCGACCACCACCAGGCCGGCGTCCGCGGCCAGAGCGGGCAGCACGGTGTCGCGGAAGTCGGGGTTGTTGAGCCGTTCCGGGCTGACCAGGAGCACGTCCACCTCGCCGGCGCGGACCGAGGCGCGCACGTCGTCCCATTCCGTCATGTTGGCCGAGTTGATCGTGGCCGCGCGTACGCCCGCCCGCGCGGCGGCCTCGACCTGGTTGCGCATGAGGGCCAACAGCGGCGAGACGATCACCGTGGGCCCCGAGCCCAGCTCCCGGAGCAGTCGGGCGGCGATGAAGTACACCGCCGACTTGCCCCAGCCGGTGCGCTGCACCACGAGTGCGCGCCGCCGGTCGGCCACGAGCGAGTCGATCGCGGTCCACTGGTCCTCCCGGAGGCTCGCGTGCGGACCGGCGAGGGCGCGCAGCAGTTCGTCGGCGCGCGAGCGGAGCGCCTGACGGTCGGGTCCTGTGGTGGAGACGGCGCCGGGAGCTGAGGTCATGTCGCCCATCGTGCACCACCGGTCCGACACCCGGACGGCGTGGCCGACGTCGGGAGCGGGCGCGGGCCGGGCGCGGCCATACTGGGTGCCATGACGCAGACGTGGAAGAAGATCGTGGACGCCGATCCCGGGCACTCGCATCGCTATGCCAAGCGGTGGGACGACATGGTGGCCGAGGGCGTGGACATCGACGGCGAGGCACGGCTGATCGACGCAATGGCCCCGCGCGGTGCGCGGATCCTCGACGCGGGGTGCGGACAGGGGCGGACCGGCGCCTACCTTCACGAGCGCGGTCATCGGGTCACCGGGGTGGACCTCGATCCGCACCTGGTCGGACGGGCGCGGGAGCTGTGCCCCGGCGCCACCTGGGAGGTCGCGGACCTGGCAGGGGATGACTGGGCGACCGGCCCGTTCGACCTGGCGGTCTCCGCAGGCAACGTCCTGGCGTTCGTCGACCCCGCCGACCGTGGAGCGGTCCTGGCCAACCTCGCGGCGCGACTGGTGACACCGTCAGACGACGTCGGGGGTCGACCCGGGCGGCTGGTGGTGGGGTTCGGACTCGACCGCGGGTGGACGCGCGAGGAGTTCGACGATGACGCACGCAGGGCGGGACTCGAGCTGGAGCAGCGCTGGTCCACCTGGGACCTCCGGCCGTTCACGGAGGGCAGTGGGTTCATGGTCGCCGTGCTCGTGCGCCGATAGCCCCCCCCGGGGGGCGCCTCCGCACCTTCGCCCCGGCCCGTCTCACCGGCCCTTCAGTGGTGGAAGTGCGACCCGGGGCCCTTGCGCGGCATCGGTGAGTCGAGCTGGTCGAGGAACATCACCTCGCCGGCGAGGTCCTTGATCAGCGCGGCGGCCAGGTCGCGTCCCAGGCCGACCCGGACCACGATGCGCAGCACGGTCAGGTGCGCCAGATCGTCGGCCAGCGGATAGGCGGGCACGAGCCAGCCCTTCATCCTGAGTCGATCCGACAGGTCGTACAGGGTCCACGTCTCCGTGTACCCCTCCTTGAGCCGCCAGGCGATCACCGGAATCGTGTCGCCACGGCTCACCAACTCGAAGGGGGCGAGCGCTCCGATCTCCGAGGCCAGGAACTGGGCGACGTCGAGAGACGCCTGCTGGACACGGCGGTAACCTTCCCGCCCGAGCCGGAGGAACATGTAGTACTGCAGGAGGACCTGCGCCCCGGGCCGCGAGAAGTTCAGCGCCAGGGTGGGCATGTCGCCACCGAGGTAGCTGCAGTGGAAGATCATGCTCTCAGGAAGTGACTCCCTGTCGCGCCACACGATCCAGCCCACGCCCGGGTAGACGAGCCCGTACTTGTGGCCGGAGGTGTTGATGGACGCGACGCGCCCGACACGGAAATCCCACTCGAGATCGGGTTGGCAGAACGGCGCGACCATGCCGCCTGACGCGCCGTCGACGTGGATGCGGACGTCGAGACCGGTGGTCTCCTGGATCTGGTCGAGCTTCCGGGCGATCTCAGCGACCGGCTCGTAGGCACCGGTGTAGGTGACGCCCATGATGGCCACCACCCCGATGGTGTTCTCGTCGACGTACTCCTCCAGATCGTGTCCGTCGAGCATCGGGTGCTCCGCCGAGATGGGCACCCAGCGGGGCTCGACCTCGAAGTAGTTGCAGAACTTCTCCCAGCAGACCTGCACGGCGGTCGACAGGACGATGTTGGGGCTCTCTGTGGACCGACCGGCCGCCCGCCGCGCGGACTGCCAGCGTCGCTTGAGCGCGAGCCCACCCAGCATGCAGGCCTCGGACGAGCCGATCGTCGAGGTGCCGATGGACTCCCGGACGTCGGGCACGTTCCAGAGATCGGCGATCATCCTCCAGCAGCGCTCCTCGATCGCGGCGTTCTGGGGGTACTCGTCCTTGTCGATCATGTTCTTGTCGACGGTCTCGGCGTACAGGCGCCGGGCCTCGTCGTCCATCCACGTGGAGACGAACGTCGCGAGGTTGAGTCTCGCGTTGCCGTCGAGCATCGCCTCGTCGTGGACGATCTGATAGGCCGTCTCGGGAAGCGAGGGGTCCCCCGGTAGCGTGAAGCGGGGCAGCTCCGTGGCCTCGCCGGGACGCACGAAGACCGAATCGAGGGTCAGTGACTCGCCACCCTCGTCGGTGGTGTGACGCGCCGGTGTGTGACGTGCGGCAGCGTGGCGTGCAGTCGTGTGACGGGCTGTGACGTGCGAATTCTCGGCCACTGTCTCTCCTCGGATCGGGACTCGTCCCGTGGCGTCCCCTCGGGTGTCAGAGTGTGCCACCGATCGAGGGCGACCGTCGTCGACTTCTCGAGGCTCGCCCCTGACCACCCGTGGCACCACGGGTGGACCCAGAGCGACACCGCTGGGCCCGCCGTCCCAGCACACTGTGTCCATGAGCATTCAGAAGAGGTCGGCCAGCACCCGGAAATGGACCGTGGGCCGCCTTCCCGACCTGACCGGAAAGATCATCATGGTGACCGGCGCCACGAGCGGGATCGGCAAGGAGGCAGCGCGCGAGGTCGCGCGTCGCGGCGCTCACGTGGTGCTCCCCTCCATCACCCGCGCCGAGGGGGAATCGGCAGCGGCGGAGATCGGCGGGTCGACGGAGGTCCACGAGCTCGACCTGAGCCGCCTCGACGCCGTGCGCGCATTCGCGGCGGACTACACGGGCCCGATCGACGTCCTGCTGGACAACGCCGGACTCATGAGCCGGACCCGCGAAGAGACCACCGACGGCTTCGAGCTCCATCTGGGGGTCAACGTCCTCGGGCCGTTCCTGCTCACCGAACTGCTGTTGCCTCAGATCAGGGAGCGGGTCGTGATCACGTCCTCGATGGCCCACGCCGCCGGTCGCATCGACTTCACCGACCCCCACTTCCGTCGGCGCCGATACTCCATGGCGGCGGCGTACGCCCAGTCCAAACTCGGATGCATGCTCTGGGGCCTCGACCTGCAGAACCGGCTCCGCGCCGCCGGGTCGCCGGTGGACGTTCAACTCGCGCACCCCGGTTTCGCCGCCACCTCGATCCTCGATCCGACGCCGTTCCCGCCGGTCAACAGAGTTCTCAACCGCATCGGTCGAGGGATCATCCCCACCGCGGCCGACGGGGCGCGACCGCTGCTGTACGCCGCCACGGAGTCGCTCCCACCGGCGTCGTACATCGGACCGTCGGGATTCCGTCAGATCGCCGGGTCGCCGGGTCCGTGCGAGCGCTCCGCCGCCGCCGGGGATCCGGACCTCGCCCGCCGCTTCCGGGAGTTCGCCGTGCGCGAGACCGGAGTCGATCCGGTCGTCTGACTGGTCGAGTCGTCCTCCCCGGACGCATCGGTAAGCTGGTGGACATGACCACCAGCCACCTCGACGCCCCCGACCTCACCGACCAGTCCGGCGCCGATCGGCCCGCTCACGACCCGACGAGCGAGATCGTCCATGACTCGACGCGTGAAGCCGTCCACGATGCGGCCCTCCGCGCCCGGGGCGCGTCGCGGGAACTGGCCCTGCTCACCGCGGAACGCAAGAACGCGCTTCTGCTCGGCGCGGCCGACGCCCTGGTGGCGGCACAGGCTCAGGTCCTCGAGGCCAACGCCCGCGACATCGAGGAGCAGTCGGCGGAGGGCACCGGGGAGGCCATGCTGGATCGCCTCCGTCTGACCGCCGAGCGGATCGAGGGGATCGCCGGCGGGCTCCGCCAGGTAGCGGGACTGGCCGATCCGATCGGCACCGTCACCCGTGGATCGACCCGCCCCAACGGTCTGCAGCTGCGTCAGGTCCGGGTGCCGTTGGGCGTGATCGGCATGATCTATGAGGGCCGGCCCAACGTCACCGTCGACGCCTTCGGCCTGGCGTTCAAGTCGGGCAACGCGGCGTTGCTCCGCGGGTCGCGCTCGGCCCGGCACTCGAACGAGGCGCTCGTGACGGTCCTCCGTGACGTGCTGGCGCGCCACGAACTACCGGTGGAGGCGGTCCAGTTGCTGCCGTCGGCCGACCGGTCGTCGGTCACCCACCTCATCCAGGCACGCGGACTGGTCGACGTGGTGATCCCCCGCGGTGGTGCCGGACTCATCCAGGCGGTGGTGGAGAACGCGAAGGTACCGGCCATCGAGACCGGTACCGGGAACTGTCACCTCTACATCCACGGAGACGCCGACCTGGACGAGGCGATCCGGCTGCTCCTCAACGGCAAGACCCGCCGGTGCAGCGTGTGCAACGCCACCGAGACGGTGCTCCTCGACGAGGCCCTCGGCGACGCTGCGGTGGACCGCGTGGTGGGGGCGTTGCAGTCCGCCGGGGTGACCGTGCACGGGGACCGCGAGGGCCTCGTCCCCGCCGACGACGTGGACTGGGGCGAGGAGTACCTGAGTATGGACATCGCCCTCAAGGTGGTCGACGGAGTGGACGCCGCCATCGAGCACATCGCACGCTGGTCCTCGGGACACACCGAGGCGGTGGCCACCCGGAGCATCGAGGTGGCCGACACGTTCTGCGCCCGGGTCGACGCCGCCGCTGTGATGGTCAACGCCTCCACCGCGTGGACGGACGGCGAGATGTTCGGCTTCGGTGCCGAGATCGGCATCTCCACCCAGAAGTTGCACGCCCGCGGACCCATGGGCCTCGAGGAGCTCACCAGTACCAAGTGGATCGCGCACGGCAAGGGGCACGTGCGTCCCTGACGCGCGCGACCCGGGTCGACGCCCCATCACCCGCGATTCCCACCGAAAGGATCCCCCATGGACCGAGCCCGGACCGCGCAACGACCGGCCTTCCAGAGTATCGACCACGTGATCGAGTGCCTCGGCGCGCAGGGTTACCTGGCCGACCGCTCGACCGCGACGGTGGTCTACCTGGCCGATCGTCTGGGTAAGCCCCTGCTCATCGAGGGACCCGCCGGAGTGGGCAAGACCGAGCTGGCCAAGGCCGTCGCCGCGGCCACGGAGGCCGAGCTCATCCGTCTCCAGTGCTACGAGGGCGTCGATGAGGCCCGGGCCCTGTACGAGTGGAACCACGCCAAGCAGATCCTGCGCATCCAGGCCGGCCAGGGCGAGGGGTGGGACTCCACGCGGGACGACGTGTTCTCCGAGGAGTTCCTGCTGTCCCGGCCGCTGCTCACCGCCATCCGTCGTAGCGATCCCACCGTGCTGCTCGTCGACGAGGTGGACAAGGCCGACATCGAGATCGAGGGGCTGCTGCTCGAGGTGCTGAGCGACTACGCGGTGACGATCCCGGAGCTCGGGACGATCGAGGCGGTCCGCAGGCCGTTCGTGGTGCTGACCTCCAATGCCGCCCGCGAGCTCTCCGAGGCGCTCAAACGTCGTTGCCTCTACCTGCACCTGGATTTCCCGACCCCCGAGCTCGAGCGCAAGATCCTCGCCTCGCGGGTGCCGGAGCTCGACGATCGACTGGCCGAGCAACTGGTCCGGGTGGTCGGGGTACTGCGCGCCATGGCGCTCAAGAAGGTGCCGAGCGTGTCCGAGACCATCGACTGGGGCCGCACCCTGGTCGCGCTGGGCCTGGACACGATCGACGACGAGACCGTCCTGCAGACCCTCGGAGTCGTGCTCAAGCACCAGTCCGACCAACTCCGCGCAGCCGCCGAGTTGCGGCTCAACTAGCGTGCGAGGACAAGGAGGCGAGGCACGGTGACCACGCGTTCTCCCGGCGGGTTGTCCGGCCACCTGGTCGACTTCGTCGACGCCCTGCGCCGCAAAGGGATCCCCGTGGGACCTAGTGAGGCGGTCGACGCCGCGGCGGCGATGGTCCACATCGACCTGCTCGACCGTGCAGCGCTCAGGGAGGCGCTCGCGGCGACGATCCTGCACAAGCCCACCCACCGCGGTGTGTTCGACCAGATCTTCGACCTGTGGTTCCCCGCCGCGATCGGCGCGCACTCCCCGGCGGACGGCGTGGCGGTCGAGGTGGAGATCCCGACGGACGACGACGGCACGGTGGACCCCGACGCTCTGAACGAGCTCATCGCCTCGCTGCTGCTCGAGAACACCGAGGAGTCGCGCGCCAAGGCCCGCGCGTTGGCCGAACTCCTGGTGGAGCAGCTCGGCTCCTACGATTCGGTCAATGGTCCGCGCTACTCCGCCTACCAGGCTCTCAGTCCCCTCGACACCGGCGCGATCATGCAGAAGATCCTCGACGGTCTGATGGGGGCGGACCCGTTCGACCCGGACGGTTCCAAGCGGCACGCCGAGAAGTCCGCGGCCGCCAGTTCGGCGGCGGACATGGTGCGGGGTTTCCTCCGCGAGGTCGCCGACGAGACCCGGCGCCGCACCGCGGAGACGGTGGGGCGCGACCGGGTGGCCGACTACGCGGTGGGCCCCGCGGCGGAACAGGTGGACTTCCTGCGGGCCAACGACCAGGACCTGCAGGTCCTGCGGCGACGCGTGGGACCTCTCGCCCGGCAGCTCGGCAGTCGCCTGGCCGCCCGTCGTCGTCGTCACCGCCAGGGTGCGATCGACATGCGCAAGACGATGCGCCGGTCCATGTCCACCGGCGGGGTGCCGGTGGAACTGGTCCTGCGCAAGCCCCGGCCGGCGAGGCCGGAGCTGGTGGTGTTGTGCGACGTGTCCGGTTCGGTGGCCGGGTTCAGTCATTTCACGCTCCAACTGGTGCACTCGCTGCGCGAGCAGTTCTCCCGCGTGCGGGTCTTCGCCTTCGTCGACACCACCGACGAGGTCACCTCGTTCTTCGAGACCGGATCGGACCTGGGATCGGCGATGAGCCGCATGGTGCGCGAGGCCCGGATCATCACCTACGACGGGCACTCCGACTACGGTCACGCGCTCGAGGGGTTCGCCGACCGCTACGCCCACACCCTGACCCGTACGGGTTCGCTGCTCATCCTGGGCGACGGGCGCAACAACTACCGCGACCCCTCCGTGGACGCTCTCGAGTTCGTCAGCGAGCGGGTCGGACACACCCACTGGCTCAACCCCGAGCCCAGGAAGCAGTGGGGCACGGGCGACTCGGCCGCCCGCCTGTACTCCCAGTACGTACCCATGCACGAGTGTCGCAACGTCGAGCAACTCACGGCGGTCGTCGCGGGTCTGCTGCCCGTGTGACCGCGCGGGCACGCGAGGGAGCGGAACGTGGTGCCGGACCGATAGACTCGGCGACCATGACCACGACGGGGGCCGCCGCGGGCGTCGGACGCCGCATCGGAGTGATGGGCGGGACCTTCGATCCGATCCATCACGGTCACCTGGTGGCGGCCAGCGAGGTCGCCCACCGCTTCGGCCTCGACGACGTGGTCTTCGTCCCCACCGGAGAGCCGTGGCAGAAGCGGGGGCGTTCCGTCTCACCCGCCGAGGACCGGTATCTCATGACCGTCATCGCCACGGCCTCCAATCCCCGGTTCTCCGTGAGTCGCGTGGACATCGACCGCCGGGGTCCCACGTTCACCGTCGACACCCTCAGGGACCTCCTGCGGCAGAACCCCGGGGTCGAGATCTTCTTCATCACCGGTGCGGACGCACTGGAGAAGATCCTGACCTGGCGCGGCTGGGAGGAGATGTTCGAGCTGGCCACGTTCGTCGGGGTCTCACGCCCCGGTTTCGAGTTGTCCGACACCCATCTGACGGAGATCGGTGACGGGCGCGTGCACCTGCTCGAGATCCCCGCGCTGGCCATCTCCTCGACCGAGTGCCGCAGGCGCGCGGCCGAGGACGCACCGGTCTGGTACCTCGTGCCGGACGGTGTCGTCCAGTACATCGCCAAACGCAACCTGTACCGTCCCGAGGGCTCCACCAGGCTCGACGGGACCCCCGCCGCGACGGCTCCGGCGCACCGCGAGCTCGTCCGCACCGACAACCACACCGAGGAGAACCACCAGTGACCGCTAGCCCCGAGGCCCTGGAGATGGCGGGCATCGCCGCCCGCGCCGCAGACGAGAAACTGGCCACGGACGTCGTCGTGCTCGACGTCTCCGGTCAGCTCATCATCACCGACTGCTTCGTCCTGGCCTCGGCCGACACCGAACGTCAGGTCAACGCGGTGGTCGACGAGATCGAGGACAAGCTCCGAGAGGCGGGGCACAAGCCGCTGCGTCGGGAGGGCACGCGGGAGGGGCGCTGGGCGCTGCTCGATTACAACGAGGTGGTCGTGCACGTCCAGCACGTCGACGAACGCGACTACTACTCGCTCGACCGGCTCTGGAAGGACTGCCCGGTCGTGGAGATCGAGGGAGTGGAGACCTCCGGCCGGCCCGAGTCCGCCACCAGTGGCGCCGACGACTCGCTCGCGCCGGAGGAGCCGCAGCGGGATCAGGGGCTCTGACACCCTCGTGACCCGTCGTCTCATCCTGCTGCGTCACGGTCAGACGCACTACAACGCCTCGTTGCGCATGCAGGGCCAGTTGGACACCGAACTCAGTGAACTCGGAGTCCAACAGGCCCACGCAGTGGGCCGCGCGTTGGCGCACCGTCGGCCGTGGACGATCCTGTCCTCGGATCTGCAGCGGGCGCACGAGACGGCGCTGGCACTGGCATCGGAGGTCGGACTCGAGGTCCGGACCGACCCGCGCCTGCGGGAGACCCATCTGGGCACTTGGCAGGGGATGAGCCATTCGGAGGTCGACGAGCAGTGGCCCGAGGCCCGGATGCGGTGGCGCAGCACACCGCGGTGGTCCCCGCCCGAGGGGGAGAGCCGCCTCGACGTGGCCCGCCGCACCCGAGAGGTGGTCGACGAGCTCGTGGACGCCTCGCCCGGGTGGAACGAGCACCCGGCGGTGCTCGTGGCCCACGGGGGCGCGATCGCCGCCCTCACCGCCGCCCTCATCGAGTTGCCGGTCGAGCAGTACCCGATCTTCAACGGTCTCGGGAACACCTGCTGGGTGCAGCTCTCGGCGCATCCGCGCCCCGGGCCCTCCTGGAGTGGACAGACCGCGGAGCCGGAGATCGGGCCCACGACCGACGGCGCGCGCGAGGTGCTCTGGCGCCTCGACCAGTGGAACGCCGGTCTCACGCCCCCGGTGGCGACGACATGAGCGTCCGGCTGGTCACCGACTCGAGCGCGGACATCCCCGAGGAGTGGGTCCGCGAGTTCGGCATCACCGTCGTGGGCCTTCACGTGGTCGAGGAGGGCGACAGGGCGGTCTCGACGGCCGCGGTCACCCCGGACGAGCTGACCGCGATCTACCAGGAACTCTTGGACGAGCCGGACTGCACGGGCATCGTCTCCGTCCATCTGTCGCGTGAACTCTCTCGCACGTGGGAGTCCGCCGCCGATGCCGCCACGAGGTTCGGTGGCCGGGTCCTGGTCTCGGACTCCCGGTGTGCGGGGATGGCGTTCGGTGCCGCGGTCGCCCAGTGTGCCTGGGCGGCGAACAACGGTCTGGGACTGTCCGGAACCTATGAGCTCGCCGAACGTCTCTGCCGGGGAGCGTCCACCTTCGCCGCCCTGGAATCCCTGGAGAGCCTGCGCCGGGGTGGCCGCATCAGTGCCCTCGCGGCGATCTTCGGCAGCGCGCTGGCGATGCGCCCGATCATCGTGTTGCGTGGTGGTTCTGTCGACCTCGCCGCCAAGGCCAGGACCACGACCAAGGCCCACGAGAAGTTGCGCGCGCTGCTTCGCGACGAGATCAGTCGAGGCGACGTCCTGGTGGTGGTCCACCATCACGAGGCACCGGATCGGGCCCGGGAGATGGCCACCGAGATCCGCAAGGAGACCCCGTTCCCCGAGCGGGTCCTCGTCGTCGAGTTCGATGAGGTCCTGGCCTGGCACCTGGGGCCCGGGACCGTGGGCGTCTCGGTGACGGACCTCGTCGACACCGCATTCCCCATCCCCGCAGTCGCTCCACAGGACGGCACCTGAGGGACCTCTCCGGGGCCCGGCCGGGGAGCGCGCCGGTCTAGTTTCGGCCCATGTTCCCCGACACCCGGACTCGTCCCGCGGACTCCGACGACCCCGCCCGCGAGGCCGCGCTGCGCAGGCTCGCGAGTGTGACGGCCCTGGCGGAGCGGGCGTCCGTGCCCTGGGCGGACGCGGA
>NZ_JAALDV010000262.1:0-1668 GCF_014145045.1 Dietzia sp. DQ12-76 | reverse complement strand
CGAGGCCGACGCGATCGCCGGGCCCGAGCCCACCGGCCCCGCCTCGTCCCCCACCGTCGAACCCGGCCCCCGGCGACCGGTCAGCGTCACACCCGGCCGGTGGTTCACCCTGGTGAGCCGGGACGGCGTCGAACTCGGTTCGGCGAGGATCGATGGGATGGTGCGGACTCCGGGCTGCGGCGTGGAGCTCACCCTCAGCATCGCCACCTCCCCCGAGTCGGGCCCGGATCGTTGGTCCTCGCTCGGTCCCGCTGACGTCGCCGAGCTCCGGTCCGGTGGCGCGACCCGCGATGCCCGGGCGGTCAGCTCGGACTGCAAGGGTTCCGCTGCCTCCACCACCACGCGTCTGTCACCGGACCGCGAATACGAGATCGTCCTGGCGGTCCAGCTCGACGACTCGGCGAAGCGGGCGATGCTCCGGCCCGAGGGCACCGCGGGCTGGGCCTTCGATCTGCCGCCGCTGACCGAGGTCGCCGTCGTCGCCACCACAGCCACCACGACCACCTCGACCACCTCGGCGCTGCCGTCTGCCGAGTCCGAGGGCTGACCGGAGACGGTCTACTGCCGCGTGGCCGCAGGCATACCCGGCGTCACCTTCGGGGCGGCTGACCTATCTGACCTCGGAGATGAGCACCGCGGTGGTTCCCTCGTGCTGGGCGTCGAAGATGTGCGGGGCGTCGCCGGGGTAGCTGAGGTAATCGCCGGGCGACAACTCGACGGGAGCCGCCTCCGGGCCCACGAGCGCGGACCCCGACACCAGGATCACGTGCTCGACGGTGCCCCGGACATGCGGCGCGGACACCTTCGGACCACTGGGGTCGGCCCGGATCAGGTACACGTCCCGCCGTGCATGGGGAGGGCTGGCCGAGAGGAGCGCGGCCACGTAGTCCGCGCTGGCCGAACGGATGAGCGGAGCATCGGCGGCTCGGATCAGCGTGACGGGCTCGACGTCCTCGTCCACGAGACGGGCGAAGGGCACGCCGAGCGCATCCCCCAGTGCCCACAGGGTCTCCACGCTGGGGTTTCCCCCGCCCGATTCGAGTTGGGACACGGTTGCCTTGGAGACCCCCGAGCGTCGTGCGAGCTCGGATACCGACAGGCCTACTGACGTGCGCTCCCGCTTGATCGCGCTCCCGATCCTGGCTCCGAGCTGGGGGGTCATCCGTTTACTATAACGAACGAGTGATCAGCTTGACAGGCGCCACGTCTGCGTTCACCATACTGTCCATGCGTCCATTATGGCGAACACCGTCGCCCTCTGCGTCCGCTGCGTCCACTGCAGCCACCAGGCCCGTGTCGACCGCCGCGGCGATCGCGACGGCGATAGCCGTGGTCGGGATGGCCTACGGGTCGGCGGCGTCAGCGGCAGGCCTACCCCCGTGGCTCGTCGTCCTCGCCGCAGCCCTCGTCCTCAGCGCGTCCTCGGAGCTGGTGTTCGTCGGAGTCGTCGCGTCGGGCGGCCTGCTCTGGATCGCGGTCGGCGCCGGCCTCCTGGTGAGCCTCCGCAACGCCGTCTACGGCCTCTCGGCGTCCACGTTCCTGCCCGACCAGCGCGCCCCCCGACTGCTGTGGACCCACCTGGTCAACGACGAGAGCGTCGCCGTGGCCACGGCCCCGCAGCACCCGTCGCGCCGCTTCGCCGCGTTCCGGACGGTGGGCATCGCCCTC
>NZ_JAALDV010000261.1:0-9646 GCF_014145045.1 Dietzia sp. DQ12-76 | reverse complement strand
AGGCGCTCCTCGACGACGGCGCGGTCGCGCAGGGCCTCGGCCTGCTCCTCGATGGTCTCGGCCTGGTCGGCCAGGGCGTGGCGGCGGCGGGCACCTCGCCAGGAGGCGATTCCGAGGGCGGCCGCGCCGCCGAAGTAGACGATGTTGATGAGCGCGGTGTAGACGAGATAGGCGGGCACCGGAGGGACGAGGCCCGACGAGCGGTCGGCGTCGTCGAGCGAGTCGAGGATCTGCTGCATCCCCGAACCCAGCGCGAGGTACCAGGTCATCCACACCACCAGAGCGGCGGCGATCGCCACCGCGACCCCCACCAGCGCCCTCCGGTCGCGGGCCCACGCCACCGCGGAGTAGACGGCGATGAAGTACAGCACCTGCTGCGAGACCTGCCCCATCACCAGGGGCATCACGCTGCCGATGATCAACAGGTGCGCGGTCGCCCCCAGGCCGGTGAGGAGGGGAAGGCGGCGCCGGAGGGCGAGCAGGGCCGCCGCGCTCGCCATGGCCGTGTACTGGGCCCAGAGCGGGGCGCTCTCCCCGCCCAACACGCCCATGCTCCGGAGGATCTCCAGACCCAGCGCCGAGCAGGCGAACATCGCCAGGGCGAGGGCCGCGTCGGCCCGGAGGTAGTTCTCCGGCAACGGTCGGGTCCACGCGTCCTCGGCGTCGAAGAGGTCGGAGAGGCGATTCCGGCGGGCCCACACGACAGACGAGCCTATCCGCTCGCGTCCTGGCCGGAGGTGCCGACCGCGGTGGCGTCCACCCGGAGCGCTCACGGCAGGTCGGGCGGCTCTCCGAGGGTCTCGACGGGCAGATCCACGACGAAACGCGCTCCGCCCGCGGGGGAGTCCTCGACCCGCACCGCGCCTCCGTGAGACCGGGTGATCTCGGCGACGATCGCCAGACCCAGACCGGATCCCCCCGTGCCCCGGGCGCGGTCGGCGTCCAGTCGGGCGAAGCGGTCGAACACCGTGGCCCGCTGGTCGGGCGGCACCCCTTCGCCGTCGTCGTCGACGGTGATCACGGCGCGGGGTCCCGCGGGGTCCGTGCGATCCACGGTGAGCCCGATCGTCACGGCCTCACGCGCGTGCCGTCGGGCGTTCTCGACCAGGTTGCGCACGACCCGCAGCAGGGCGTCGGGGTCGCCGACCAGACGGGCGGGTTCCACCGTTCCGGTGACCTCGAGTCCACCCAGACCGCGGAGCCGGGCCACCTCGGAGAGGACGATGTCGTCGAGGTCCACGTCCTCGCGTCGCAACGGCACACCACGCTCGTCGTTCTTCGCCAGCAGGAGCAGGTCCTCGACCATCGACCGCATCCGCTGGACCTCGGGCAGCAGGAGGTCGTCCACGGTCTCCACGTCGACCGGGGTGCCCGAGGTCGACGACAGTTCCAGCAGGGTCGACAGGGTGGACAGCGGGCTGCGTAGTTCGTGGGAGGCGTCGCCGACAAAGGCCACCTGCGCGGTCCGTGCGGCGTCCAGCCGCGCGAGCATCGCGTTCATCGTGCGGGCCAGGCGGGCGATCTCGTCCTCCGCCTCGGGCACCGGGACCCGCTCGCCACGCCCGGAGGCGGAGATCTCCGCGACCCGGGACCGGATCGACTCCACCGGCCGCAACACGCGCCCCATCGCGTAGTACACGAACACCGCTGTGGCGAGCCCGGCCACGGGAACGAAGGACAGGAAGAGTATCGCGCCCGCGGCGAGAACGGTGTCGTACCGGTCGGTGTCCGTACCCACCTCCACCGCGAACGTCACGCCACCGAGATCCACACCGACCGACGTCACCCGCAGGTCCGCTCCGCCGGGTGACTCGAGTTGGTGCCTGGCGATCTCGCCGGCCGCCGGGGCGGGGACGGGCGGCACGTCCTCGAGGCCGCGGGTGACCTGGGCGGCGAGCAGGCGGTCCCCGGGCCCGACGATCCTCACCAGATCGACGCCGGACAGTGGCTCGGCCACCAGATCGAGGGCTGCCCGGGGTCCGCGCTCGGAGAGAACCCCCGCCACGTCGACGGCCCGGGCCCGGTCCACGGTGTCGATCGCGTTGTGGGCGGCGGTGCGCAGCAACAGCCACGCGCCTCCGGCCGCGGCGGAGAGAACGAGGATGACGATGGCCGTGGCGATCACCGTGGTGGCCGTGCGGATGGGCCAGCGACGAGGCGTCGTGAGGACCTCGCCGGTCAGGGGGATCGTCCGTGGCGTGGCGGCTCGGGGGGACACCGCTCCATTGTGCGGCCATCCGAGACCCCGGGGCACGAGTGGAACACGTGTTAGCGTCCCCGGATGAGGGAGTCGACGCACAACGGCCCGGAACCCGGACTGGGGCTGACCTTCAGCGTGGACGGTGACGGCGCCGTGAGCTGGCACCAGCCGGTCGCCGACCAGTTCGTGGACCCCTTCGGGCGCTTCGCGACCCTGCCTCACCACTCGGGGTGATGTGGTCGACGACGACGGCGGGGTGATCGCCGCGGGTCTGGTGAAGTCGATGGAGATCTCGGGGGTCGTCGACCCGGACGGCTACGATTCCGAGCCACCGTGGCCCTCGGCGCTCGCGCCGGGAACACTGGCCGAGGTGTTGTGCCTGTCGTTGGACCACGGGCACGACGGGCAGGGCGGCACCCGGGCGGTGGAGGCCGTGATCGCGCCCGAGCCGGCGCTCGCCAACCCGCTGGGCAACCTGCACGGTGGGGTTTTCGCCGCCGCCGCGGAGATCGCCGGTGCCGCGGTGTTCCCACACGAGCGCGAGGTCAGCTCGTCCTCGCTCGACGTCAGGTACGTGCGTCAGATCCCCCTCGTCGGCCCGGTGACGGTGCGCGCCGAAGCCCTCCACGACGGCCGCAGCTGGGGGATAGCGCACGCGGTCACACGGGATGACCGGGGCCGGGTGTGTGCGGTGGCGTCGATCACTGTGTACGGCTCACGGTAGATTGGTGTCGTGTCACTCAAGTACGGTCAGGGTGTCCACCAGAACGACCGACGAAGGAGAAGACAGTGAAGATCGGCATCATCCTGGGCAGCATCCGCGACGATCGGGCCGGTGCGGCGGTGGCCGACTGGGTCACGGCGGAGGCCGCGACGCGGGAAGACGCGACCTACGACCTGGTCGACCTCAAATCCTTCGACGTCCCCCTGCTCACCTCGGCCACCGTGCCGGGTGCCGCCGACAAGCAGTACGACGACGAGCGGGTCACCCGGTGGAGCGAGGCGATCGATTCCTACGACGCCTTCGTCTTCGTGACCCCCGAGTACAACCACGGAGTGCCCGGCGGCCTGAAGAACGCCTACGACGTGCTCGGTGAGGAATGGGCGGACAAGCCGGTCGCCTTCGTCTCCTACGGCGCCGAGGGCGGAGTACGCGCCGTGGAGCAGTGGCGCCAGATCATCGCGAACTTCCGGATGTTCGGAGTCCGCCAGCAGGTCTCGCTGAGCTTGTTCACCGAGTTCGGAGACGAGGGTCTCCAGCCGAACGAGCGGCGCGCGGGGGAGCTGGCCACTCTCTTCGACCAGCTCGAGGACGCCACCCGCCGGTTCGCCCCGGTTCCCGCGGGAAGCGCCTGATCGCAGGGGTGCCCGGCTCGCGCCGGGTGAACGACCGCCGGCCCGCCTGTCTGGGAGAGGCGGGCCGGCGGTCGTGTCGAGGCGGGTCAGCCGAGCGCGGCCAGGGCGGAGTCGTAATCGGGCTCGGTGGTGATCTCGTCGACCAGCTGGGTGTAGACCACCGAGCCATCGGCGTCGAGCACCACGACCGACCGTGCGCACAGGCCGGCCAGGGGGCCGTCCGTCATCTTGACGCCGTACTCCGAGGCGAAATCGCTGCGGAAGGTGGACGCGGCGGACGCGTTCTCGATCCCCTCGTCGGCGGAGAACCGCTTGAGCGCGAACGGGAGGTCGGCCGAGACGTTGATGACCGCCGTGTTGTCCAGGCCCGTGGCCTTCTCGTTGAAGGTCCGGACCGACTGGGCGCAGACGCCCGTGTCGACGCTCGGGAAGATGTTGAGCACGACGCGCGTGCCCGCCAGTGACTCCGAGGTCACGGGAGCGAGGTCGGTGCCGACCAGGTCGAAGGCCGGAGCGGTGGTGCCGACGGCGGGGAGCTCGCCGGACGTGGTGACGGGGTTTCCCTTGAATGCGGTGGTTGCCATGCGTCCGTTCTACCCGACCGGGGGCGGGGGTGGCGCGGGCACCGCCTGACCGGTCTGGTCGACCGCCCGCCACAGATACCAGGACGCGACCGAACGGTACGGGGCCCAGGCCTCGGCGCGGCCGAGCATCTGGGCGGCGGTGGCCGGTCCGTCGAGCCCCGTGACCCGTTCGAATCCCCGGCGGATGCCGACATCGGCCACCGGGAACACGTCAGGTCTGTCCAGCAGGAAGATCAGCAGCATCTCCACGGTCCACCGGCCCACCCCGCGGACCGTGGTCAGGGAGTCGACCACCTCGTCGTCGTCGAACCCCTGCAGTTCCGTCAGAGTGGGGATCCGTCCGGTCCCCACCGCGTCGGCCAGGTCGCGGAGCGCGGCGATCTTGGGGCGGGAGACCCCGCACGCGCGGATCTCGTCGTCGGAGAGGGTGTTCAGGAGAACGGGTTCGAGGTGCCGGGGCCCGGCCGCCCGCTCGCGGAGACGGCCGGCGATCGTCGCGGCGGCCTTCACCGACAGTTGCTGGGAGAGGATCGAGGAGGCCAGTCGGTCGAACAGCGCGTGCGGACCGGAATCGGGGGCGGGCGTGAGGGTGCACGGACCGACGGACTCGATGTGACGACCGAGCTCGGGGTCCGCCCGGCAGAGGTACCGAACGGCGGCCGATTTGTCGTATCCTTCGAGCATGCCGAGCACGTTACCCGGCGGTTTTTCCACCATCGTGCCTCACAGGTAACAGCGGTACCGTGTCCGACGATAACTATCGAGTCACGAATTCTTCATATCGTTATCGGGGGAGGAACGCCATCGTGCGCAGGACACACACCCGTCTCGTCGCGGCCGCGTCCGCGGCGGCACTGACACTCACACTGGGCGCCGGAGTGGGGACCGCGTCCGCCGGCTCCGCGGAGATGCCGTCGGGCACGGCACTGTACAACGGGCTGACCATGGTGGGGTGCCAGCACGTCGACCCGTCGATGCTCCAGATGTGCGGCGGCCTGGACGTGCTCACGAGTGACGATCCGGCGGTGCTCACGATCAATCCGTTCACCACGGACATCGTGATCCTGGGCGCCGGACTGTGCCCCGACGGGGGCATCCGGCCGGTGCTCGAGGAGCGCCTGCGGACCGGTTTCCGGCTGGCCCGGCAGTATCCGACCGCCCGCGTCATCGTGACCGGGGGTGTCCCGCAGAACGGTCGCACGGAGGCCCGCGCGATGGGCGACTGGCTCCGCGGTGCGGGCATCGCGCCGTGGCGGATCACCGAGGAGGGCAACTCCAACTCGACGGTCCAGAACGCGCAGTTCACGGACCGGATCTTCCGCGAGCGCGGGACCACCGGTGCGGTCGTGGTCTCCACCGGCGACCACGTCCAGCGCGCCGTGCTCAACTTCCGGCAGGCGGTCGCCGGGCGGATCCCGGTGACCGGGGTCGTCGCCCGGGGCTGAGGCGCGGGCGGGAACAATTCAGCGCCCGCCGAAGTTGTATGACGCGACAGCAAATATCGTCCCGTCACACAGGAGAAGCCAGTGTCCGCCATCCGCCAGGTAGTCCCGCTCGGAGCGCAGTGGCCGGGCGTCGACCCGTTCCTGTTCGCCGTCCACCACCGCGACGAGTTCCCCCCGGCCGACGGCAGGACCATGCGTCCCGCGGCTTCGCTCGAGGGGCGGTCCATCGGGGGAGATTTCTCCGGGAAGGACGGGTGGTCGATGTACCACGGCTCCGAGGTCCCCGGTTTCCCCCAGCACCCGCACCGTGGATTCGAGACCGTGACGGTGGTCCTCGACGGCGTGGTGGACCACGCCGATTCGTTGGGCGCCGCCGCGCGATTCGGGCACGGCGACACCCAGTGGCTCACCGCGGGTGCCGGCATCTCGCACTCCGAGATGTTCCCCCTGCTGGATCCCGACGCTCCCAACACGATGGAGCTGTTCCAGATCTGGCTCAACCTGGCCCCCGAGGACAAGTCCGCGGAGCCGTACTTCGACATGTTCTGGTCGGAGGACACTCCCGTCGTCGTCCGTGGCGAGGAGGGATCCGCCGCCCGGTTCCGGGTGATCGCCGGCGAGATCGACGGGGTCCGGGCGCTCGACCCGCCACCGCACTCCTGGGCCGCGCGGCCGGACAGTCACCTCGCCATCTGGATCGTCACCCTCGACCCCGGTGTCAGTACCGAACTCCCGGCGTTCGACCCGTCCGCCACCCGGGTCCTCTACAACTACGGCGGCGACCTGACCGTCGACGCTCAGCGACTCGGTTATGACGCGGCAGTGCTCGCCCCTGAGGCCGTCACGGTGACCGCGGGTCCGGACGGTGCGGCGTTCCTCGTGCTGCAGGCCCGGCCTATCGGCGCGCCCGTCGTTCAACAGGGGCCGTTCGTCGGCACCACCCGCCAGGACATCGTCACCGCCATGGAGGAGTACCGCGCCGGCGTCTTCGGGGCCTGGCACCTGGATCGGAACGATCCCGTGCACGCGCACGAGGAGACCCGCTTCGCGAGGTACCCGGACGGCACCGAGAGGCGGCCGGTCGGCTCCCGGTGAGCCGGCCGGCCGCTCGGCTCACCCGGGCCAGTGGCCGGTGCGAAGCAACTCCAGGCTCTGCGAACGATCGAGCAGTGGTTGGCGCATCTGGTCCTGCAGAAATTCCAGTAGCGCCTCCGAGAGCGGGGAGTTGTCGGAGGAGATGGCTCCGCGAGCCACCGCCACGTGGAGGTTCTCGGCGAAGCCGTCGATGGCGGTCTGCGCCACGCAGCTGTGCGTCGACACCCCGCACACGAGCAGGTGGCCCGCGCCGAGTCGATCCAGTTGGGCCCTCAGATCGGTCCGGAAGAACGCGCTGTCCCTGGTCTTGACCACTTCCACGTGGTCCCCGGTGACGAGATCGTCGAGGAACCGCGCCTGATCGGTGCCGGGGAAGGCGAACCCCTGGTCGTCCTCGTGCATGTTGAGGGTCCAGGTGGAGCGGTCCTCTGCGTGCTCCGTCCGGACCAGGACCACCGGTCGTCCGGCGTCGTGCGCGGTGCGGATGAGCTCGTTCACCGCCCCGACCAACTCGTCCCGCACCTCGGCCAGTTCGGGGAACTCGAAGTACGAGTTCTGCATGTCGATCACCACGAGCGCCGTCTGACCGTGGGCCCGATCGCCGGCTCTTTCGTCCTGCCGCCACCAGGTGTCGGCGACCTCGACCGGGGTCGTGCGCTTGTGGCGGTTGGAGTGCCAGGTCGCCTCTATCGTCTCGGCGGCCCCCTCGGGGACTTCGCGCCCCTCGAGGTAGTCGTCGATGTGGTCGTAGGCGATTCCCAGTTCCTCCTCGTCGGTCTGGCCCTCGGCCTCGTCGAGGAGATCGGCGGTGGGCACCTTGTCCCACAGTTGCCGCGGCGCCTCCAGATGACGGAGCAGCGCCCGGACCTGGCGTTTGTTCAGGCCCGACAGGGGCAGGAGGTCGGCGGCGCCGTCGCCGAACTTGGTGAAGAACCCGGTGACGTTCTCGGCCGCGTGATCGGCACCGATCACCAGCAGGCCGCGGTCCCCTGCCACGGCGTACTGCGCGACCATCCGGTGGCGGGCCTTGGTGTTCCCCTTGGTGAAGTCCGTCAACTCCGTCCCGGTCGCCTGCCCGATCTCACCGTTGAGCCCGTCCACGCCCGGGGCGACGTTCACCGTGAGGGTCTCGTCGGCGCCCACGAACTCCACGGCCATCGCCGCGTCGTACTCATCGTGCTGCACGCGGTAGGGAAGGCGCAGGCCCACGAAGACCGCCTCGCCGCCGTCTGCGCGGATCCTCTCCACCGCCAGCTGTGCCAGGCGTCCGGCCAACGAGGAGTCCACGCCGCCCGAGATCCCGAGCACGAAGCCCTTCGCCCCGCTCGCGCTGAGGTAGTCGACCAGGAACCGCACCCGGCGTTCCACCTCGTCGGCGGGGTCGATCCGGGGACGGACGCCGAGGGCGTCGATGATCTGTCGTTGTGTCGCGTGCATGGGCCCAGTGTGCTGTCGATGCCCGCGGACCTGCCACCGGACGGTCGGGCGGTCAGTCCCCGGCCCGGTGCACGAGGTCGCCCACCACCCGGGGCCACCGCGCCACCTCGGACGGGGTCTGCGCAACCTCCAGGCGGGCGTCGGGGAGCAGGACCTGGAGTTCCTCGGCCACGGCGAGCGGATGCGAGGGGTCGTCCGGCCAGGCCAGGAGGAGCACCGGCACGTCGACCCCCGAGACCTCTGCGCGCGGTGGGAGATCGCTCAGGGCCGCGCCCCGGAATGCCGCGGGCAGATACTCGTCCGCCACGTCCGGGACGGTGAACGGGCGTCCGGGGTCGATCGCGGGAGAGGTGGGCGGCTGCCGGGTCTTCTCGGCCCACCGGGCCCCTCCCCAGCGTTCGACCTGGCGGGCCGCCAGATCGTAGAGGGCTGCCTGCTCGCGCCGCCACTCCCACGCGGTCGGCGGGATCCCGAGGGTGAGAGAGGCGAACCGGTCCGGCTCCGCAACGGCCGCGGTGATCAGGGTCGCCGCGCCCATCGACTGCCCCACCCCGTGCACCCGTCGGCCCGGGAAGAACTCGTCGAGCATGGTCAGGAGGTCGCGAGCCAAAGCCGGCCAGGTGTAGTCCGTGGGGTCCACGGACCCCGGTGACCCGCCGTGGCCCCGGGCGTCGTACCGCAGGACCCGCAGACCGTCCCGGCCCGCCGTGAGGTCCAACCCGAACACCTCGTCGCGTCGTCGGCTCGAGGACAGGCCGTGAAGTTGAACGACCGGGTGCCCGTCGCCTCTGAGGTCGTGGGCGAGGGCCGTCCCGCTATGGCCGGCCCGGGCAGGTGGCCGTCTCGTCGTCGTCACAATCCGCGCCTTTCCCCGTAACACGCCGCTCCTACCGTGCGGACCATGAGGCTCACCACCGTAACGCGGATGTCGCTCCCGTCCGGCGTCGTGCACCGGTTTGCGACACATGTCACCCCAGTTCAGGGCGAGGCCACGCCGCCGTCGTTCGACCAGGCGCGCCATGCTTCTCTGGGCCGTCGCTCCGGGTCGTGGATGGCGGTCGCGTTCGCCCTGCCGTTCCCCGCCGACCGCGAGATGGTGGCGCGGGCGTGGCTCGCGGTGGTTTCCCGGCACGGGACCCTGCAGACGGTTCTCGACGGTGATGCCGGGGGCGGCGAGGAGTTGCGGCTCCAGCCAGTCGCTGTGCGGCCCACCGGCTGGAGAGTGGAGGAGCCGGGGGACGGTGAGGACCCCCGAGCGGTGCTGCGCAGGGTCTTCGACCAGGCCTGTTGCCCGTTCGCGACGCCGTCGCACGCGCTGTGTCTCGTGGAACCCGAGGACCCGGACGAGCGCCCGGTGGTGGTGATCGGGCTGGACCACTCGCACGTGGACGCGTGGTCGCTGCTCGTGCTGCTGCGGGATTTCTGCTCCTGCCTGGACGATCTCGCGTGTGGCCTCGAGCCGGGGACCTGTCTGCCCCCGGCGGCCGCGTTCGCCGAGCACACCCGGGAGTTGGCGCAGCGTCCGCCCG
>NZ_JAALDV010000260.1:0-2550 GCF_014145045.1 Dietzia sp. DQ12-76 | reverse complement strand
GCGTTCGGGGTCGGCCGGATCGTCCGGCTCCCCGGTGTCCGCGGACCCGGGCACTCCGCTGAGCTTTCCCTCCGTGGCCTGGAGGACTGCCGCGATCCACTGACGCAGGGCGTCCTCGGGCTGCTCCCCCTCGAAATCCGCCAGCGGCCGCCCCGCCGCGACGGCGACGACGGTCGGGACCGCCCGCGCCTGGAACGCCTGGGCGATCCCCGGGGAGGAGTCCACGTCGACGACCGCGTGCACCCACTGACCGCCCCCCTCCTCGGCCAGCGAGGACAGCAGGCTGGTCAGTACCGTGGGTGCCCGGCGGGACATGAGTTCGACGATCACGGGGACCTGGGTCGACCGGACCAACACCTCCTGCTCGAAGGTCGCCTCGTCGACCTCGACCAGGGTCACCGGCCCCGTGCCCCCACCGGACGTGCGGGCGGCGGCGACGGGGTCGCGCTTCGCCTCCGCCCGCTTCTTCAGCCCCGACAGGTCGACGGCGCCGGCGAGGGAGGCCGCGAGCTTCTGCTCGGACGCGGACGGGGGTCGGTTACCTGGTCTCGTCACGCCTTCGATCCTGCCACGGCCGGTCCGATCGGGGGTCAGCTGGTCGCGGGCACGCGGATCAACAGAGCGTCACCCTGCCCACCACCACCGCACAGCGCGGCCGCCCCGAGGCCACCACCACGGCGGGCGAGCTCGAGCGCGAGGGTCAGGACGACGCGGTTGCCCGACACGCCGATCGGGTGACCGATCGAGATGGCACCACCGTTCACGTTCACCTGGTCGGGGCTCAGGTCGAGCATGCGGGTCGAGTGCAGTCCGACCGAGGCGAAGGCCTCGTTGAACTCGAACAGGTCGATGTCCTTCACGTCGACGTCCGCCCGCCTGCACGCGTCCAGTACCGCGTCCGCCGGCTGGTGCTGCAGGGTCGAGTCCGGGCCCGCGACGGTGCCGTACCCGACGATCTCGGCGAGGACCGGCCACCCCTCGGCCTCCGCGCGCGCGGCCGTGGTCACGATGACCGCCGAGGCGCCGTCGGAGATCTGCGACGAGGATCCCGCGGTGATGGTCCCGTCCTTCGAGAACGCCGGGCGGAGCTTGCCCATCGACTCCGCGGTCGACTCCGGACGGACCCCTTCGTCGGTCTCCACGACGGTGTCGCCCTTACGGCCCTTGACCGTCACCGGCACGATCTCGTCCGCGAAGCGGCCGGCCTCCGCGGCGGCGGCGGCACGCTGATGGGAGGTCGCGGCGAACTCGTCCTGGTGCTCGCGGGTGATCTCTAGCTCGACGTTGCGCGCCTCGGTGAGGGCGCCCATCGGCTGGTCGGTCGGAACGTCGTGCAGGCCGTCGTAGGCCATGTGGTCGAGGACCTCGATCGACCCGTACTTGTAGCCGGCGCGGCTCTTGGGCAGCAGATGCGGTGCCTGCGACATCGACTCCTGGCCCCCGGCCACGACCACCTCGGAGTACCCGGAGCGGATCGCCTGATCGGCGAGCGCGATCGCGGTCAGTCCGGACAGACACATCTTGTTGATGCTCAGCGCGTCGACCCGCTTGGGGATGCCCGCGGCGAGCGAAGCCTGACGAGCGGGCATCTGACCGTTTCCTGCGGAGAGCACCTGTCCCATGATCACCTGGTCGACGGCGTCCGGGGAGACACCGCCCCGCTCGAGGGCGGCGCTGATCGCGATGCCACCGAGCTCCGGGGCCGAGAGCGAGGACAGCCCGCCCTGGAGGCGGCCGAACGGGGTGCGGGCCCCGGAGACGATGACGGTGCGGGTGGAGTCGGCGGGCATTGCGGACCTTCCATTCGAGGGGCTGAACGTGTACACGCCAAACTACCGTCTCCACTCACCGACTACCGTGGTCCCCATGACCTCTACCCCAGCCGACCAGCCCCTACTGCCCTCCGAGCTCGTCGTGGCGATCGATCACGTCGGGGTGGCCGTCCCCGACTTCGATGCCGCCGTCACCTGGTACCGCGACAATCTCGGGTTGGAGAACCTCCACGAGGAGGTCAACGAAGAGCAGGGCGTGCGCGAGGCCATGCTCGGATCGCCGGGACGACCGGAGGGCGGTGCGCTGCTGCAGGTGCTCGCACCTCTGGACGACACCTCGACCATCGCCAAGTACCTCGACCGCAACGGACCGGGAATCCAGCAGATGGCGGTCCGGGTGACCGACATCGACGCGATCACGTCCCACCTCACCGGGCGGGGGGTGCGGGTGCTGTACCCCGCGCCGAAGAACGGGACAGCGGGTTCGCGGATCAACTTCATCCACCCCAAGGACGCGGGCGGCGTCCTGCTCGAACTGGTCGAGCCGGCCACCGGATCGCACTAGTACCCCGGGCTGGCGGCCCCGCTAGGGTGGGGTCATGTCGAGCACACAGATGCCCACCACGGGCGCCGGCCCGTTCGCGGTGGTCCGCAGGGGCTTCGACCGCGAGCAGGTGACCTCAGCGCTCAAGCGCCTCGAGGCCGAGGTGGGCCTCCTCCGCGCCGACCGCGACGCCGCCGTCGAGAGGGCTGAACGGGCGGCGGCCGAGGCGGCCCG
>NZ_JAALDV010000259.1:0-5283 GCF_014145045.1 Dietzia sp. DQ12-76 | reverse complement strand
TGGGGCGGTCGGAGCCGCTGGTCCCCCTGGTCGGACCACCGGGGTCGACCGCGGTGCTCTCCCTGGACGGGTACGACAAGGCCTACCGCTCACTCGCGGGGCCGAGCTGGCGCAACGAGATCGGCGGCGGGGTCGGGGCGGTGCTGGGATCCTTCCGCCCCGGAGCCAGGGCCGCGGAGCTCGCCGGGACTCCCGTGCTGTTCCAGATCGCCGATCTGGACCGGAGTGCGCCGCCGCACGCGGCGAGTTCCGCGGCGTTCGCCGCCCGTGCCGAGGTGCGTCACTACCCGGGGGATCACTTCGACCTCTTCCCGGGCCGTCCGTGTCACGACCTCGCGGTCTCTCACGCGCTGCACTTCCTCCGGCGCCGGATGGGGTGACCGGCAGCTCCGGACTCCTCTCACCTTCTTGTTGACGCATCACCATCGAGCCGCTACTGTAGGTGACACAACAACCAGTTGCCCCGACGTCTCGTCGGGCGCCACCGAAGGAGACACCATGACCGCGACACTCACCGACCTCACCGGAACCTGGGACATCGACCCCACCCACACGCGCCTCGGCTTCGTCACCCGCCACGCGATGGTCACCAAGGTCCGCGGGTCGTTCAACGACTACACCGGCACGGTCACCGTCCCCGCCGAGGGCATCGACGCCGCGACAGCCGAGGTCGTCATCACCGCCTCGTCGATCGACACCCGCAACGCCGACCGCGACGGCCACCTGAAGTCCAACGACTTCTTCGACATGGAGAACTACCCGGAGATCACCTTCCGCTCGACCACGATCGCGGCCAACGGCTCGGGCGGAGTGGACGTCACCGGCGACCTCACCATCAAGGGCACCACCAAGTCCGTGACGATCCCCTTCGAGTACGCGGGCACCGCCACCGACCCCTTCGGCAACCTCCGCGCCGGCTTCGAGGGCACCACGGTCATCAACCGTAGCGACTTCGGTCTGACCTGGAACGCCGCGCTCGAGACCGGTGGCGTGCTCGTCTCGGAGAAGGTCACCCTGGAGATCGAGCTCTCGGCCGTCAAGCGGGCCTGACCCCCCGCCCCTACCGGACGACACCGCCCTCCACCTCGTACGAGGTGGAGGGCGGTGTGCTCACGCGACGACGACGAACACGGCGGAATGCGTGCCGTCGGCGTCTCGCCAGGTCCCGCTGAGCGTGCCGGGCGAGCCGATCAGCGGACAGTCCGCCTCGGCGTCGTTCTCCTCCGAGATGAGCCGGATGACCTCGGGTTCGGCAGCCGTCTCCGAGTCGCCGGACGCGCCGTCCCCGCCGCCCCGGACATTGACGGGCGACGGGGAGACGGTGCCGTCCGCCACCGCCAGATGGTCGGCGGCGGTGTCGCGATGGCTGATCACCCGCAACACCTCCGACACGTACACGGGGTCCGCCGGTGCGTCGTACACCCAGCGCCGACCGAGAACGGAGTGCTCGAGCGTCCCGACCAGGGCGTCCTGCGCCCCCGGCAGTTCCGCACCCCTGTAGGTCACCGGGACGTGGTACGTCCGGACACCGTCCGTGACGAGGAAGGACTCCATGCCCACCTCGCCGTCGGGGTCGACGAACCGGTAGGAGGTCACCTGCTCCACTCGCGCCGGGTCCCCGTCGAACCAGGACTGGTGTCCGATCCATCCCCGGAGCAGCTCCAGCTTGCCCGGACGGAGGACGGCGTCATAGATCTCGGCGGTTCCACTCATGAGGTAAGCATCCCCGTAGCGACGCGGCGGGGCGGACAGTCGGCGAGATGAAGAAGAATTTGTCCCGGCGCCGTCACTGCTGGGCACCGGCCGTTTTGCCTGCTCGCCCGCGAGCGCCGAGTGATGCGGATCACAGCACCGGCCGCCCGTCGTCGTTATGGTCACCGCCGTGACTCCGGGAGAACCCGGCGCTCGATCGAAAGGTGACCACCATGAAGAAGACCATCGCCGTCATCGGTTCCGCCGCCGCCCTGTCCTTCTCCGGCGCAGGCCTCGCCGCCGCGCAGAGCGATCTCCCCGGCCTCGACGGCCTCGACAGCGGGTCGGTGGGTGTCCCCACGGCCGGTGAGACCGACCTCGACGACGTCGAGACGCCCGCCGAGGTCTCGGAGGTCGCGCAGCAGCTGTGCGGCACGATCTCCGCGTACGACTTCCTGGGCTCCGTCGGCGCCGTCGCCCCCGGCCTGTCGGGCGACGAGTGCGAGGCGAACGCCGATCTGGCCATCTCGACCGCGCTGACGGGTGACATCTCCGGCGCCGTCGACATCCTCCGTGGCATCGCCGCCGAGGTCCCCGGTGACACCGACGGCGACGACACCGTCGGCGACGACACCACCACCGGTGACGATGTCCAGACCGGCGACGACGACGCGGTCGCCGAGGACACGGTCGAGACCGACGCCTGACACGACCCACGCCTGACGCCCCTGGCGCCTGACTGCACGGGTCCGGCCCCGGTTTCCCTGGAGGAAACCGGGGCCGAGTCGTGTCAGTGGGTGCCCGCCACGTCTGCGGGTGCCCGTCGGGCCCGTGACCCTACGGGCTCTCGCCGCCGGTGGTGACGAGCTCTCCCATCAGCTGGTGGTCGATGTGACCGGGATCCGTCGACTCCATGAAGTCGACGAGGATCCGTTCGACCGCGGCGGGGTCCTCGACGTGCGGGTAGTGCCCGGTGCCCTCCACGATCGCGAGCCGGCTGCCGGGGATCGCCTCGTGGGTGGTGTGCCCGTGCGAGACGGGGATGATCGGATCGCGGTCTCCCCAGATCAGCTGGAACGGCAGTTGCGCCGCGAGGTACAGCCGGTTGCCGGCGGAGACCGCCTGGCCCTTGTTGTCCACGACCGCGCGGAGGGTCTTGAAGAACGCGCGTCGGTGCCCGGGCCGGCCGAGCGACTCGTACGCCGCCCAGGGCTCCTCGAGGGCGATCGCGCGGACGCCCTTGCCGGTGAGGAACCCGCGGGCCTTGTCCCCGGCGGCCACCAGGAACGGAGCCGCGGCCCCGGTGAGGATCAGTTCGGCGCCGGGGACGGCGAGCAGCCGCAGGATCCAGGTGACCTCCTTGCCCAGGCCGCCGCTGCCGATCAACGTGATGCGCTCGCAGAAGTCGGGGTACTGGTAGACGAACTGCAGGGCCACGCCGCCACCGAGGGACTGCCCGATCACCGTGCAGCGACTGATGCCCTTGACCACCAGCAGGTCCCGCAGAGCGGAGGCCAGGGCGCCGAGTGAGTAGTCGTCGAAGTCCAGCGAACTCTCCCCGTGGCCGGGCAGGTCGGGGGCGATGATGTGGAATCTCGATTCCAGACGGGGTATCAGCTCACGCCAGGTGACGGAGCTCCCCGCCATCCCGTGGATGAGCAGCAGCGTGGGCTTTCCCTCGCCGGCTCCGGACTCGCGGTAGGCGAGTTCTCGACCGTGGAGCACTGTCTTCTGCATTTCGGGTTTCCGCATATCGCACTCCCCCTCGGGGATGGTCTCCGCGCCGTACCTCGTCGCCAGGAGTACCTCGGCCCATTGTGCGCCATCCGGGGCCGGGCGAGCAGTTCTCTCTATCACATCCGGCCCGGATGCTCATCCGAACGTCCGCACCAGGCGCCGGTGCCGGTGGTCGAACAGCGCCCCGACCAGCACTCGAACGACCGATCCGGGAACCAGGGTCCGGGGCACGGCCCGCAGTGTGTCGGTGATCCTGGTCGAGTGGTCCCCCAGCGGGTCGAGTTCGCGACGGTGCTCCCACACCCGACACGATCCGAGCACCGAGCGCTCCTGGAAGTACCGTGGGGCCCGGAGCTCGACCAGCATCAGGTCGTCGTACTCCAGCGGCACGACCCCGCCCAGGAGGATCCACGCGCGCCCGAGCGGCCGGCCCAGCGGCACGTCCGCGATCGAGGCCCCCGCCAGTCGCGCCGGGATCCGCATCCGCAGGAGGGGCCGGAACTCGTCGCAGATCCCCTCCGCGGTCACCACGTGTGCCCACACCTCGTCCCGAGGGGCGCGGACCACGCTCGACCGCACCACCTCGACCGTCACGGCAACCGCACTCCCGAGATCGCGCGGGCGATCACCAACTGTTGGATCTGCTCGGTGCCCTCGAAGATGTCGTAGATCTTGGCGTCGCGGTGCATCCGCTCGACCGGGTACTCGCGGGTGTACCCGACCCCGCCGAGGATCTGGATCGCGCGCTCGGTGGCCCAGACGGCCGTCCGACCGGCCTTGAGCTTGGACATCGACCCCTCGGCCCGGGCCATGGGGTGCCCGGCCGCACCCATCCACGCCGCCCGGCGCACCAGCAGGCGGGAGGCGTCGATCTCCACCGCCATGTCCGCGAGAAGGAACGAGATGGCCTGGTTCTCGATGATGGGTCGGCCGAACACCACCCGGCCCTTGGCGTACTCGAGCGCGTACTCGTGCGCCGCCCGCGCGATGCCCACGGCCATGGCCCCCACGGTGGGGCGGGTCCGCTCGAACGTGGCCATGGCCGCCTGCCCGCCGGTCCGTTCGCCCTCCCGTGCGCGGGCCAGCTTCTCGTCGAGCTTCTCCTTCCCGCCCAGCAGCGCCGACCCGGGAACACGGACGTCGTCGAAGAAGATGTCCGCGGTCGCCGAGGCGCGCAGACCGTGCTTCTTGATCCTGGAGCCGGTCTCGATCCCGGCGGCCCCGGCCTCCACCACGAAGGCGGCCTGGCCCCGGGACCCGAGATCCGGGTCCACGACCGCCTGCACCACCAGCACCGAGGCCTCGCCGCCGTTGGTCACCCAGGCCTTCTGCCCGGAGATCACCCACTCGTCCGCGGCCTCGTCGTAGCGGGCCCGGGTGCGCATGTTGCCCACGTCGCTCCCCGCCTCCGGCTCGGACGAGCAGAACGCGCCGACCGCGGGGTCGGCCTCGCTGCCGTAGCAGCGGGGCACCCACTCGATGATCTGCTCGGTCGTCCCGGCCGAGGCGATCCCCGCCGCGGCGAGACCGGTGCCCATGATGGACAGACCGATCCCGGCGTCCCCCCAGAACAGTTCCTCGCAGAGGATGGGGTAGGACTGGCCGGTGGTGTCCTGCCGCAGGGTCGCCATGATCTCGTAGCCGTACAGCCCGATCCTGGCGGCCTCCTGGATGATCGGCCAGGGCGTCTCCTCGCGCTCGTCCCACTCGCGGGCGGCCGGCCGGATCACCTCCTCGGCGAAGGCGTGGGCCCAGTCCTGTAGCTCGCGCTGCTCCTCGGTCAGTTCCAGGCTGAAGGTCATCGGGTCCTCTCGGTCAGGGCGTCAGGTCGGCGGGTGGCGGGTGGCGGGTGGC
>NZ_JAALDV010000258.1:0-6157 GCF_014145045.1 Dietzia sp. DQ12-76 | reverse complement strand
CCGTCGGTCGAGTCCGCAGGCGCATCCTCATGAGACGCCACCGCCGCGGCGAGGGCCTCCCGACGTCGGGCCAGGTCTTCGGGGGTGTCCCCGTTGAGCAGGTCGGCCCTGCGTCGCCGGTGCGCCGCGAGGTCGGCCCGGAGTCCCTCGGCCCGTCGTTCGCGCGTCTCCGCCTCGGCGAGCGAAGCGCAGCCACAATCGAGCAGTAACTCTTCGAGGCGGGCCCTGGCCGTCGACTCCGCGCGGCGGACGGCGTCGGTGTCCCCGGCGGGGACGACGGTCAGCGACACCGTTCCCACCCGGAACACGGTGTCCTCGACGATCTCGCGCTCCCAGCCCACGGACGCATCGATCGTCTCCTCGCCGATGCGGGCCGTCCCCTCGCCGGCAACTGTCACCGTCGGGGCGCTGGCCGCGCTCCGGACCACGGCTTCGCGTAAGGATGCCTCCGCGGCGCGGATCCGGTCGACGGTGCCGCCGGGGAGGTCGATGGCCGCGAGCTCTGCCTCGGTAGCGGCGAGCTCCCGCCCGACAGAACCGAGGGTCTCGAGAAGAGAATCGAGGCCCGACAGGTCCGCGCGACGCCGAGCCTGCTCGCGAGCGTCCCGATCCGCGTCGGCCAGTCTGCGAGCTCTGGTGACCCGTTCCTCGGCCGCCTCCAGGGCAGCTCGCGCCTCACTCGCCCTGCTCTCGGCCGGCTCCAGTCGCCGCGCCGCATCCTCGGTGGCATCGCGCAGCTCGGTTTCCCGGATCACCGCCTCCCCGCGGAGCGCGATGAGGCTCGCGCGCTCCCGCTGGAGCCGGGTCGCCGCATCGTACGCGGCCGCGGCGCGGTCGACCTCGGCCTCCGCAGCTCTCAGTGCCTCCCGTAACCGGTCCACCGACCGTCCCGACTCCTCCAATCGCGCCACCTCCAGCTCGACGGCCTCGAGGGAGGAACGACGGCTGGCGTGGACGGCCGAGTGGTGGGCGTGTTCGGTCACCGCGGCATCGAGCTCGGCCAGTCTCGCCCTGGCCTCGGCCAGGGCGGACCGTGCGTCAGTGAGCCTGGTCTCGGACCGCGCGAGGTCACCGGTCGGTTCTCCCCGTCGCGCCGTGAGATAGCGGTGACGCTCCTCGGCGACCCGCGTGAGCAGGGTGTCGTCGCCGGTGGGATCGGCGCCACCGGCTGCGGTGTCCAGGGCTCGCCTCAGCGACTCCATCCCCTTGCCCGCCTCCACCTGGCCGATGGGTTCGTCCTGGGCGATGCGGAGAGCCCTCCACAGAGACCTGTCGACCCTGCGGTCGAGGACGTCCCGCACGTAGTCGTGGGCGTCGTCGCCCGTCAGTGCCACCTTCGCCGACTCGGGGAACTCGAGCGTGGTGCGCTTTCCGCGGACGAATTCCTTGCGGTACCGCATCCGCTCGCGGTCCACGGTGAATTCCGCCTCCACCACCACCGGAACGTCACGGCCCACCGGGCTGGCCGCCTTGATCTCCGCCCGCCCGGAGGACGCCTTGTGTTCGAGGAGCATCTCCAGCGCGTCCATGAGGCTCGTCTTCCCGGACTCGTTGGGGCCCTCGATCACGAACACACCGCGAGGGGGCACCTGCACCTCCTCCCGGGCCACCCCACGGAAGTCCTCGACACGGAGTCGGTGCAGGATCATCGGTTGCCTCCGTCCACGAGCCGGTGGAGCAGACTGAGAGCGTTGCCCGCGTCCTCGGAGTCCGATCCGTCCGAAGCCGCCAACCCCACGAGGTCCTGCACGGCACGCTCGGCGTAACCGTCGACCATCCCGGCAAAGTCCGAGTCGTCGGCGCGGACCACGAGATGCGTGAGCCGCTCCCGCAGGTAGGCCGCCGCGAACAATTCCGCCCACGTCTCCAGGAGATCGTCGATCCTGGCGCGCAGGGCCACGTCCACGGTCCCGGTGAGACCCAGTTTGAGGACCGTCCTGGGTTTGTCCCGTACGGCCTCGATGCCCTCGGCGAGCGCGTCGAGGTCCGAGTCGGTCTCGATTTCCGCGGTGATCGCGAGAAACGACCATCGCCCGGTCCGCACCGGTGTGACCAGGCAACTGCCCGTGCCACCGGTCGACCCCTCCGCCCCGAGCTCGACGAGGAGTGCATGACCGGACGCCTTCTCCACATCATCGAAGGCCGTGGTCTCCGGGCTGCCCGGGTACCAGATCCGGTCGCCTGCCCCTACACGGGTGACGGAATGCCTGTCGCCGAGCGCCACGTAGTCGACCAGACCCGACCCGACGGCGGCCTCGAGGTCCGCGACGCGGATGGCCTCGACGGACGGTGAGTCTCCGCCGTAGACCTCATCGGTACCGCCGTGTGCGACGAGCACTCTCAGGTTGTCCGTCGGTTCGAGGTCGCCGAGAAGAGCGGGAAGCCGGGCGGGATCCGGGCGTTTCGAGGTCCACGGGACCCCCACCACCTCGATTCCGGGACGCACCTCGACGGGGTCGGAGTCGCAGAGGACGGTGACGGCCCCGCCCTCCACCGCCGATGAGAAGTCCCGACACCGCAGGACCGAGGAGACGTCGAGCGGGTCGTGGTTTCCGGGAAGGATCAGCACCGGCACGGGGAAGGCGGCGAGAACCTCCGCGGCACGGAGCACGATCGAGCGGGGGACCGCGTTGTCCTCGAACGCGTCACCGGCGACGACGACGAACTCGGCGCCGTGCTCGACGGCCAGATCCCCCAGCGACGCCACCGCGGCGAGACGGTCCGCGGTGTACACCGCCTGCGACTCCGTACCGAGAAATCGCCGGGTCATCCCCAACTGCCAGTCCGCCGAATGAAGGAATCGGATCATGCCGCCGCCCCGTCGCCTGTCCATGGCCGCATCGTAGGTCGACGCTCCGACACGGTCTCCTCGGGATGCACCCCGGGTGCGCCGATCACGGGTACCGGTACCGGGTGAAGGCATCGAGAAAGTCCTCGAGGTCGGCCACCACACGCAACTGCTCGAGCGGGTCCCCGGTCGCCGCGGCGGCGAGTCTCCTGGTGACCGGCGCGTCGAGCAGGTCCTCGAGACCTGCCGGGGCCGGTGTGGGAAGCGCGGGGAGCAGCGGATCACGCCCCCACAGGCCGTCCTCCACATCGAACGCGATCGCGCCGGTGTCCCCCTCGGCGTGCCCTCCCAGCACCGCGCCGACCGCCCCGGCGCTCAGTCCCCGGAGCGCGAACATCACCTCGGGTGTGGCGTCCCACCACTCCACCAGGACGTAAGCGGCGGACAGGACATGCCGGCAGGGGCCGGGTTGTACCGGACAGCGGCACGTGAACCGGGTGGCACCGTGGACCGCCGGGAGCAGCAGGAACCCGACGGTGTCGGAGAACTCACCGGCGAGCGCGCGCAGAACTCCCCCGTCCTCGCCCCGGAGCGCCACCCGCAGAGCCTCGGTGTCCTTGGTGTCGAGCGGGGAGAACTCGAACTCCACCGTGAACGGGTCCGCTTGGCTTCCGTCGACGTCGCATCGCACGATCCGGCCCGAGTGCTCGAGCGAGAGCACCCGTCCCTCGCGCGCATCCCTGCGGCCGAGGGACACCTCGCCGCGGGTCGCACCGGACTCGATGTCCGAGGACCACCGGCGACTCCACATGTGCGTCCCGAACGCGCCGGCCCTCGACCTGGTGGGGATGCCCACCCCCCCGCCCGCACCCCGCCGGCTCACTCGTCGTCCCTCCCCTCGCCTGTCAGCGCGACGAGAGAGGCGAGGTCCGCATCGGTGAGGTCGGTGAGCACGCCCGCGAGGGGCCCCAGTGTCAGATCCGCCAGCTCGCGTTTGGATTCGAGCAGCTCGTCGATGCGGTCCTCGACCGTCCCCGGGGCCACGAGGGTCCGGATCTGGACGGGACGGGTCTGACCGATCCGGTGCACCCGGTCGGTCGCCTGGTTCTCCAAGGCGGGGTTCCACCACCGGTCCAGATGCACCACGTGGTTGGCCTCCGTCAGCGTGAGCCCGGTCCCGCCCGCCCGGAGTGACGCGAGCATCAGCGGCGGCCCCTGCGGGCTCTGGAACACCTCGACCATCGACGCCCGACCGCCTGCGGTGACGCCCCCGTGGAGGAAGGGCACCCCTGTCGCCGCGCGACGCTCGAGCAGCGGGAGGATGAGGTCCCCGAAAGCCCGGTACTGGGTGAACAACAGGACCTTCTCCCCCGCGTCGAGGATCTCGGTGAGGACCTCGTCCAGTGCCGCCAGTTTGCCGGACCGGTGTCGCCCACCCCGCAGCAGCGAGGACCCGTCCCCGAGATAGTGCGAAGGATGGTTGCAGACCTGCTTGAGCGCGCTGAGACCGGACAGGATCGCACCCTTGCGGGACGCTCCCTCAGACTCCCTGACCTGCTCCATCATGTCCTCGACGACCGCCTGGTACAGCGTCGCCTGCTCACGGGTCAGGGGGGCGTCGACCCTGATGTGTTGCTTGGCCGGGAGATCCGCGGCCACGGCCGGGTCCGACTTGAGCCGACGCAGGACGAACGGGGCCGCCAGGGCGCGCAACCGGGTGGCCGCGGCCTCGTCTCTGTGCGATTCGATGGGGACCGCGAACCGGGCGCGGAAGGTGCTGGCCGACCCGAGCAACCCAGGGTTGGCGAAGTCGAACACCGCCCGCAGTTCGTCCAACCTGTTCTCCACCGGGGTCCCGGTGAGCGCGATCCGGTGCCGGGCGGGGATGGAGCGGATCGCGCGGGACACCGCGGTCGCCGGGTTCTTGACGGTCTGGGCCTCGTCGGCGACCACGCGTCGCCACTCCACCCCGGACAGCAGGTCGACGTCCCGGGTGGCCGTTCCATAGGAGGTCAGGACGAGATCCGAGTCCGTCATCCGCGCGGCGGCGCCCTCCCCCCGGCCGCGTCCCTGACCATGGTGGACGTGGACCCGGAGCTCCGGGGCGAACCTCGAGGCCTCACGCTCCCACGTGGACACCAGGGTCAGGGGCGCGACCACCAGGGTGGGACCGGACCCCCCGGTCGCGTGTTCGGTCGCCGTGAGCGCGAGGACCTGCATCGTCTTGCCGAGCCCCATGTCGTCGGCCAGGACCGCGCCGGTGCCGGCCCGCGAGAGGGCCGCGAGCCACCTGACGCCGTCCAGTTGATACGGCCGCAGGGAGGCCCGGAACCACTCCGGCAGCGCGATCGGCGACGACGACGAGGGGATCCAGTCGAGGGTGGTGGGCGCCTCGACCTCGACGCCCTCCGCCTCGTCGGACATCAGTGCCGCGACGAGAGCCGGGGCTGTCGTCCTCTGACCTCGCCTGGCCGCGAGGAAGCGAGCCGCCCGTCGGAGCGCGCCGGGATCGGCGCGGACCCACTGTCCACGGAGCTTGACCAGATCCGAGGCGGCGTCGAGCAGCATCCGGGCCTCGGTGGCGTCCAGCGGGCTGTCGTCGACCACCAGCTCCCAGTCCACATCCGCCAGCTGTTCGAGCCCGAGTCGGTGCCCCGAGTCCACCGACTCGGTCCCGGGCTCCGTGACGGTCGCCCTCACCGCGGTTCTGACCCTCGTCCAGGATCTCGGGAGGAGGACCTCGATCCCACGGCCACGGAGCGCCTCGACGCCCTCGTCGACCAGGTCGACCACGAGGTCGGTCGGGAGCAGCAGATCGGGAGCGCCGGCCGCCTGGGTGGCGCGGGACAGCGGCGGCCACGAGCGGACCGCCCGCGCCACCACATCACGTACGGGCCCGTCCACCGAGGAGGTGTCGGCGAGATCGGAGAACGGACGGAGCGAATCCGCGCCCGTCCGGACGAGCACCTGGAACCGCCAGACGACGCCGACGTCCGAGGACTCCTCCGCGCGACCCCCGACGGTGGCGCCGTCCACCGTGTCCCCGTCCACCGTGTCCCCGTCCACAGTGCCCCCGCCCGCCGTGTCGTCGTCGGACGGTTCGACCACGCGGAAGACCACGTCCACGTCCTTCGCCGCAGCCGCGCGACCGAACTCGCGGACCGCATCGGCCAGTGCCTGCCCGGCCGAGGCCACCTGACCACCCCCGACCAACGCCTCGCCGAGTTCGCTGCGCCGGTCGGCCGCGAGGGGAGCCAGTGCCGCGCGGGCGTGATGATCCGTCAACTCCGACAGGAGCCGGACCAGTTCCTCCCGGGTGGCGACCAACCCGTGACTCCGGTGCAGGCTCTCGGTGGTCCAGGCCCCGAT
>NZ_JAALDV010000257.1:0-2466 GCF_014145045.1 Dietzia sp. DQ12-76 | reverse complement strand
GCGCCGTGTGTGGAGGAACCTGCCGACCACGGCGGCCCCGAGGTCGTCGACGTCCGGGGCCACCACGGTGCCGCCGACCCGGCGGGCCAGCGCGTCGAGAAAGCGACCGAGCCCGGGGTCGTCGCCGAGCCGGAAGAACGTGGTCTGCGCACCGAACCGCGCCACGCGGTCCAACTCGTCGACGGTCGTGCGGATGGTCTCCGGTGCGGGTGGGTAGCCGAACCACGGCTCCCCGCTGCCCAGGAGATGAGCTGTGGGCTCGCCGTCGGTGACGATGAGCAGGACCGGCTGCATCGACGGGTGTCTCCGGAAGAACCGGCCGGCCAGGAGTAGGGCGTGGTGGAGGTTGGTGCCCATCTCGTACTCCGCGTCGAGGGAGAGCAGGTCCTCCACCGTCCGGGTCCGGGCGAAGCGGCCGAACGAGATGAGTTGGAGCGTGTCCTGCCGGAACCGCGAACTCACGAGGTGGTGCAGGGCCAGCGCGGTGCGCTTCATCGGGACCCATCGGCCCTCCATGGCCATCGAGAACGACGTGTCGACCAGCAGCGCGACGGCAGCCTGGGTCCGCGACTCCGTCTCTCTGACCTCGATGTCGTCCGGCAGCAGCCGGATTCCCTGTCCCGGGTCCCCACCCTCGGCCACGACCCGGGACAGGGCGTTGGTGACGGTCCGCGGCACGTCCCACGACTCCACGTCACCGAACCGCCAGGCGCGGCTCGCTCCCGTCTGGTCCCCCGCCGCCCCGGACATCCGCGTCTCGCGGGCGCCGGTGCGACCCGAGAGCCGACGGGCGGCGTCACGCAGCAGGGAACCGCCGAGCTTGCGCAGTGCGGCCGGGGACAACCTCAGGTCGCCGTCGGGGCGCCTGCTCAGGTAACCCGAGTCGCGCATCGACTGCTCGAGCCGCGCCAGCGTGCGCAGAGAGACCGCGGCCTCTCCCCCGAGGTGGCGGGCCACGGCCTCGAGGTCCAGCTCTGACAGGGGCGAACCCTCGCTGCCCCGCGCCAGCTGCTCGGCGAGACGGTCCAGGTCACCGAGCTCCGCCATCGCCGCGGCACCCTCGGAGAAACCGAGTCCCTCCTCGCCGTCGAAGTCCGCGGAGCCGTCCCAGTCCTCGCCGGGTCTGAGTGACTGCAGTAGCCCGTCGAGCCGACCCAGCTGCTCCATGAGTTCCGGTGAGCCGAACGCCTGCTGCGAGAGCGCCATCAACTCCTCCCGCTGCTCCGGCGTCATCGACCGCATCATCCGCTGCGCGGCCGCCGCGCGCCGGGCCAGCACGTCGATGAGCTCGTCGATGTCGGCCGGCTGCTCCGGGAAGGAGTCCGAGTGCTTGTCCATGAACCGCTCGAAGTCCTCGGGGGTGTCCTGCCCACGAGCGTGCTTGTCGAGCAACTCGGTGAGGTCGGCGAGCATCTCCGACACCGCCGCACGATCGGCGTCGGTCGCGTTCTCCAGGGCCTGTTTCATCCCCGCGAAGCGCGACTCGAGCGCCTCCGCTCCGAGGAGATCCTGGATCCTCCTGTAGGCCTCCCTCGCATCGGAGGAGGCCCAGTCGTACTCGGCGAGCTCGCCGACCGCCGCGGCCGGGGACTCCGGGAGGTTCTCGATGGTCATCTCTCGCAGGGTGCGATCCATCGGGTCCATCTGCGTGTCCCGGGCGAGCTGCCCGCGTTCGGCCAACAGCGCCTTGTCCAACAGCTCGGACACCTCCTCCAGGGTCCCGCCCAGGTGGCCGCGCTCGAGCAGTTCACGGCGCCGACGCTGCACCCTGCCCGCGAGGTCGTCGAGACCGGCCTGGCCCCGACCGCCCCGGCGGAGGAACTCGCGCATCGACTGCTCGGGCGAGTACCCGGACATCACCCCCTCGGACACCGCCTCGAGCGCCTCGGACAGGTCGAGCGGGGGCGCGAGAGGGTCGGGGCCTCCGACGTATCGTCCGTACCGCGCGCGGGGCTCGTCTCGCGACATCGCGTCCCTCCTGCTCCGGCGGCTCCTCGGCCACCATCGTCGACCCCGGGGGTCAACCGTAGACGGCGGCGCCGTCCCCGGTCTCCTTGGACAGGCGCCGCGAGAGGTAGAGCCCCTCCAGCGCGAACTCGATCGCCCCCGCCCTCTGCCCCACGGTCTGGGCGCCCGCGCGCTCGGCGATCCGGTCGTAGAGGTCCGGATCGGAGAGCTCGGGCAGGTCGTCGAGGAACTCCGCCGCGGTGACACTGGCGCCGGTGGTCAGGGTCACCGACCCGTCGAACGCCTCGACGAGGGGGGCCAGGTCGAGACCGCGGAACATCTCGCGCACCACGTCGACCGTGGCGCTGCGCAGGAGATAGCGGAGGATCTCCGTCTCGCGGCCCTCCTCACCCGGCTCGAACTCGATCTTCCCGCGCAGCACCTCCACGGCGGCGTCGACGTCGACCAGCCGCGCGACCGCCTCGCCCGGGTCGTCGGTCCCCCGGACGGCGGCGCGCC
>NZ_JAALDV010000256.1:0-12319 GCF_014145045.1 Dietzia sp. DQ12-76 | reverse complement strand
CCGGCCCAGCAGGAGGCCCCGGCTGGGTACGGGGTGCCTGCGCTGTCGGCGGCGCCTGCTGCGCCTGTCGCCCGAGCGCGGCCAGGTCGCTCCGGACCTCCGCCATCTCGGCGGTGATGCGTCCGAGACGGGCGTCGAGGTCGGCGAGTGTCCGCTGGAGGTGGTCGGGGTGTTCCGGGTTCACCCCTGAATACTCTCCCGTACCGGCCGCCTCGTCCACAGGCTCCGCGGTCGGCCGGCCTCCCTCTATCGCCGCGCGAGGTGGGCCTGCGCCCCGGCCCGCGACCGCAACACGAGGACCACACCGACCGCGCTGACCGCCATCCCCACCACCGCGAGAAGAGTGATCGGCACCCCGAACATCAACCACACCCAGACCATGGTGGTGGGCGGGGTCAGGTAGAGCAGGACGCTGGCGACCGTGGCGCCGCGGGTGCGGGTGACGAACACATAGAGGACGTACCCGCAGAGCGTCGACAGGAAGACCAGCCAGGCCACCGCCACCCAGAAGTCGGGGTCGGCCGGCACCGCTCCCTGCCCGACGAGGAGCATCGCTGCGACCAGGGCCCCCGCCGCGACGACCGACTGCATGGTGATCGCCTGGAGCAGGGTCTCCGTCGGCCTGAGGCGCTGGGTGAGAACCGTCCCCGTGGCGAGGCTCAGCATCCCGGCCACCGGGAACAGGTACGCCCACCACGGCGCACTCCCGGCACCCAGGCCGCCAGAGACCACCACCACCACGCCGGCCATCCCGAGCAGCATGCCGAACCACATGACCGGCGTGGTCCGTTCCCCGAGGAACCTGCCCGCGACGGTCGCCACGAGCAGCGGCTGCAGGGCCGCGATCAGCGCCGCCGTCCCGCCGTCGACACCGCGCGCGACGCCCTCGAAGATCATGAACAGGAACACGGCCTGGCTGAACAGACCCAACACCGCCTGCCGCGCCCACGCCCTCCGGTCGGCCAACCGCACGCCCAGCACGAGGCAGACGGAGAGCAGCAGCACCCCCAGGATCGAGAACCGCCACCCGAGCAGCTGCAGCGGGGTCCCCCCGGTCCGGGTCCCGAGCTCGGCGCCGACATAGCCCGAGCTCCACATGATCACCAGAGCCACCGACGCCAGATGGCCGGCGTTGCGGCGGAGCGCATCTCGAGCGGGCGTGGGCATCGGCACAGCCTACGAAGCGGCCGGCCTCGTCGTCGTCGTACCGTCGGCCCCACCCCCGCGCCCGGGACCCGCCGCCGGTGATCCGCAGAGGGACGGCGGACGACGAACGCCCCCGTCCGGAGGGACGAGGGCGTTGCCGATACCTGCTGTGCGCCCGAAGGGACTCGAACCCCTAACCTCTTGATCCGTAGTCAAGTGCTCTATCCATTGAGCTACGGGCGCAGTATTCATCTGTCGTGCCAGTTCATCCGGTCACCCGGTGCTCCGGCATGGCGGAGGCGAGAGGATTTGAACCTCCGGTCCCCTTTAAGGAGGACAACTCATTAGCAGTGAGTCCCATTCGGCCGCTCTGGCACGCCTCCTGGAGGCTCTGCTGAGCCAACGAGGGATAACAGTACACACCGGTCGGCGGGGTGCGCAAAACGGCCGGACACCCCGCCGTCACCCGGTGGACCTACTCTGGACGCATGTCCCCCGACGTGCGCACCGACCTCGACGCCATCCCCTCGTACGTACCCGGCGCCACCGTCCCGGGCGCGATCAAGCTCGCCTCCAACGAGACGACCGCGGGCCCGCTCCCGAGCGTGGCGGCCGCCATCGTGGACGCGGCGGCAGGGGTGAACCGCTACCCGGACATCACGGCCGGGGCCCTCGTCTCCCGACTGTCGGAGTACCTCGGTATCCCAACGGAGAACGTCACGGCGGGGTGCGGGTCGGTCGCGCTGTGCCAGCAACTCGTGCAGGCGGTGTGCGCCCCGGGGGACGAGGTGCTCTTCGGCTGGAGATCGTTCGAGGCGTACCCGATCATCGCGCGCATCGCCCACGCCGTCCCCGTCGCGATCCCCAACCGCTCCGACGGCACCCTCGATCTCGACTCCCTCGCCGATGCCGTGACCGACCGGACCCGGGTCATCTTCGCGTGCACCCCCAACAACCCCACGGGTCCGGCGGTCTCCCGGGCCGCGCTCACCGCGTTCCTGGACCGCATCCCGGAGCGGGTCACCGTGGCGCTGGACGAGGCCTACTACGAGTACCTCCGATCCGAGGACCCGATCGACGGCGTCGCCGAGTCCATGGCCCGGCCGAACGTCGTGGCACTGCGGACGTTCTCCAAGGCGTACGGTCTGGCGGGCCTGCGCGTGGGCTACCTCACCGGACCAGCGGGGCTGGTGGCATCGGTGGGGAAGATGGTCGTCCCCTTCTCGGTGAGCTCGCTCGCCCAGGCCGCGGGGATCGCATGCCTCGAGGCCGGCGACGAGCTCCGCGCCCGCACGGACGCGGTGGTCGCGGAACGGGAAAGGGTCCGTGAGGCGCTGCTCGGACTCGGGCACGCCGTCCCGGACAGCCAGGCCAACTTCGTGTGGCTGCCGCTCGGGGACGCCGCGGCGGCGTTCGACGCACACTGCCGCGACCACCTCGTCATCACGAGGTGCTTCGCCGGAGACGGGGTGCGGGTGACGATCGGCGACCCGGCGGAAAACGACCGCCTACTCGCCGCCGCCCGCACTTTTGTGATCGGAACGTGACTGTTCCGGCGGGCTCCCGTGACCTCGCACCGGCACAGTGGTCGGGGTTCGAGGGGGCGGAGTGGTGCTCCCGCTCGCGGCCCCACGTGTCCGCGTGCCCGACCTGGGCGGGACCCGAAGGAGCCGGATGAGACAGAAGAGTTCATGGGACAGCGTGAACTCCTCGCCCATCCAGGTCGCCCTGTGGTCGGGTTCACAGTCAGCCGCCGCCGTCCGCGGCGCGCAGTCCTCGCCCCGTCGCCTCGCCGGGGTTATCACGCTGGTGCTCACGGCCATCGGCGCGCTGGTCCTCACCCTCGCCTCCGCGCCCGCCGCCGACGCCCGCCCCGGCGAGTCGGGCCGGCCGTGGACGCCCTCGGTGGAGACGCAGTCGGTGCGGATCCTCGGAATCGGGGAGTTCTCCGGCGCGCTCACCCGACCGGTGGGGTTCCAGGGCCAGCTCCGGGACGGCTCGGGGAACGTGCGACCGGCGGGCGGGGGGTCCCACCTCGCCGCGACGGTGGGCAAGCTGCGAGACCAGTCCGGTGACGCGATGCTGCTCGCCACCGGTGACTCCATCGGCGGGACGTCCCCGGAGGCTGCGCTGCTGGGTGACCGGCCGACCGTCGAGTTCTTCAACCGCCTCGGGGTGAACGGAGCGGGCGTCGGGAGGCGTGAGCTGGAGAAGGGCGCCGACCACATCCGCGAGTTGGTTCGACCGGCGTGCCGTACGGAGCAGGACTGCCGGGTGGACCCGCCCCTTCCCCCGTTCCGGGGCGCGGCCTTCCCCTTCCTGGCCTCCAACGTCATCCCCTCCCCCGACGCCGCACCCACCTTCCCGTTCGCGATCCAACGGGTCGGGGACGTGCGCGTGGGAATCGTGGCGGTCACCGTCCCCTCCGACAGCGCCCCGGAGACCACCACCCGGCTCTCCGACCCCGTGAAAGCGGTCAACGAGACCGTCGACGCGTTGCAGTTCCTCGGCGTGGAGGCGATCGTGGGGCTGGTGCAGTCCACCACGGTGCACGGCAACCTCGACCCCGGGGCCTGCCCGGAGGAACTCACCGAGCTCGACCTGATCACACGCCTCGATCCCGCGGTCGACGCGCTGATCGTCGGCGCCTCGGGCGGTCCCGCCACCTGCCGGGTCAGGGACGCGGAGAACGAGGAGCGTGTCGTGGTGGCGCCGGCGTCACACGGACGGTCGGTCGCCGTGGTCGACCTCGCCGTCGATCCCGCCACCGGCGACGTGATCCGTCCCCAGACCTCGGCGTTCAACCAGACGGTGAACGCCGACATCGCACCCGACCCGGGCACCGAGGAACTCGCGCGCCAGGCCGGTGCCGCCGCGACCGCGGAGGCCCGCACGCCCCTTGGTTCCGCCACCGAGACGATCCCCCGGAGGATGGACTCCAACGGGGAGTCCCCGCTGGCCGACGTGATCGCCGACTGCCAACTCCACGCCACCCGGGGAAGGGGCGCCCAGCTCGCGCTGTCCAACCCGGACTCGCTGCGGACAGACCTGCCCCAGGGCCCCCTGGATTACGCGACCCTGCACACCGTGCAGCCCTACGGCGACCGCCTCTACCTGGTCACCGTGACGGGGCGGGAACTGCGAGCGGCGTTCGATTACTTCGCCGACGACATCGGCGACAACGGCCCGGCGGTCTCGTCCAACGTGCGCTACACCGTGGACACCCGGCGACCGGCAGGCGCGAGGGTCTCCGAACTGCTGGTCGACGACCAGCCGGTCGATCCCGACCGCGAGTACACGGTCGTGGTCAACGAGTTCCTCTCCTCTCCCGAGTTCAGGGGCTCGCCCCTCGCCGAGCGGGGGGATCGCCGGGAGGCGGGCCTGACGGACATCGACGCGCTCATCCGGTACGTCACCGACGAGGGCCCCCTGAGCGCGCCTGACACCGGGCGGGTCCAAGTGCTCCGGTAGGCGTGGAGACCGCCGCCCGCCTGCAGATCGCGGCCCGACATTCCTCCTCACCTGCGGTCACCGGAATCCGGTAGGGAACCCTTAGGTTTTTCGCGCCGCTCATTCTAAGATCGATTTCACCACGCCGTCCGGCGCCCCTCACCGGACTGTGGTGAACGGCGACTGCGTCCAGCATGAGTCGGCTATTCCTTCTTTCTGATTCGTGCCTGAGAAAATGGTGGTCATGCTGCAGCGACGACGTTGTCACCGCCCCACGAGAGCCGCGCGGATCGGCGTGGTCCTGGCGACCGCCTTGGCACTGGGGTCGGGATGTGTGACCACCGGCGCGGCGCCGGTCGTGGTGACCGACCTCCGCGCCCCGGTGAGGCTCGACGAGGTCACCGTCCAGCGGTTCGAGTACCCCACGAACGGCACCTCGGATCCGGAGCAGAACTGGGCGGACCTCTACCTGCCCGCCGGGGAGCAGCTCCCCAACTCCATCCCCCTGGCGGTCCTCATCCACGGCGGGGCGTGGCGGGACCAGATCGGGGCCGACTCGTTCGACCCGCTCGCCCGAACGCTGGCCAACCGCGGGATGGCCGTCTACAACATCGAGTACCGACGGGTGGGCTCGGGCGGCGGATGGCCGACCACGTTCCACGACGTCGCGAGCGCTATGGACCACGTGGTCGAGGTGGACAAGAAGTTCCCGCAGATCACCACCGACGACGAACTGGTGGTGGGGCACAGCGCGGGAGCCCAGCTCGCCGTGTGGGCCGGAACGCGACACACGTTGGACGACGACGAGGTCGGCGCCAAACCGGCGTTCCGCCCGACGCGGGTGATCTCGATCGCCGGCCCTCTGGACATGGTCTACGCGGCCACCCATGGCGACGACAGGATCGTCACCGCGATCGGCGGGACCCCGGCGGAGGTGCCGGAGCGCTACGCGAAGGTCGATCCGATCCAGAACATCGCCACAGATACCCCGGTGGTCGCCATGCACGGCGCCCGCGACGTGACCGTGGGGCCGGAGAACTCCCAGCGCTATGTGGACGCGGTCGGCCGCGCCGGGGGGAAGGCCAAGATGGTCCTGTTCAACGACGAGGACCACGGCTCCCTCGTGTCAGGGGACTCCCGCGCCTACCCGCGGGTCCTCGAGATCATCCGCCACGTGTCGGCGGCGGAACTCCACGAGACCACGGCCTGAGCCGAGATCGGCGCGAGCCGGCGGTCAGGTCAGCTCAGGACCGTGTCGAGCCAGCCGAACATCCGCGCATCGGTGAGCTGTCGGGCCAGCGGCTGGCAGTGGTAGTTCGCACCCTCGGCAGCGGTGAACCGGGCCAGTTCGGTGGGGCCGCCCGCGCCCTCGGCGAGCCGCTCGGACTGGCCGGGCCAGAACTGCTCGTCCTCCGGGTCGGTCACGAGCAGTGGGGTGGTGATGTCCGACATCTCGTCGGCGGTCAGCGAGTAGCGGTGGACCGCGGCGAGGGTGTCGAAGTACCCGGTCTCCCCGTACGGTCGGGCACGGAAGGCCCACGTCCGCGCGGTGGAGGAGGAGAACTCCATCCCGAGTGACATGTCGCGGTCGAACGCCTCCTTCTTGCCCGCGCGGAACAGCGTCATCAGGCTGGACGGGATGTGCGTGGTCCACGACGCCGCCACGTCCACCACTCCGGGGTCGGCGACCGCTGCGGCGAAGCGATGTTCGTAGGCCAGCGCCCGCGAGACCCAGAACCCGCCCTGACTGATGGCGTACACGGCCAGCGCTCCGGCGTCGACGTCGGAGCGGTCCAGGAGGAAGTCGACGACGGGGGTGAGGACCGACTCCCAGTCCGGGCGGAAGCCGATCCCGCGCTCGAACAGCATCGACTGCTGGCCCGGTCCGTCGAAGAGCAGCACGTTGTATCCGCGCGCGAGCGCGCCGGCCGCACCGTTGTGCCAGAGCCCACTGGTCGCCCCGTCACTGCCGTTGACCATCACCAGTGTCCGGCGGGGTCCGGGCTCGGTCGACGGCCGGAGGAACCACCCGGGCATCGTGTCCTTCTCCCATGGGATGGACACCCGTTCGATCACCCGGTCGGTGGTGTCGACGAAGCGCTCCCAGCTCGCACGCTGGAGGCGGAACGTCGACGTCAATTGCCCCTCGTCCCGCAGGCCGCTGGCCGCGTTCACCGCCACCGCGAGATACGTGGACGCTCGGAGGTAGGCCATCGACGCGGTCACCGTCCGACCGGCCGCCGCCTCCCGGTCCGCCGCGGCGTGGACCCCGCTCCCGAGGTCGTGCCAGGCGTGGAACCAGTGATCGTGGTCGCCGTCGCCGACCCCGTCCACGGTCGCCAGGACCTCCCCGGCCTCGGCGGCGCCGTAGGCGACGGCCCCGAGCAGGCACCGCACCTCGTAGTCGAAATCCGGATCCTTGTAGAACCCCGCGCTCAGCGCGCGGTGGGTCCGGGCGGAGAAGAAGGTCGACATGCTCAGGTCCCCTGACAGTTGGTGGTGGGTGCGAGGCCGGCGAACCGGTCGGCGAGGAACTGGGCCGTCTGCACCTGGAAGGGTGCGAACGCCTCGGAGTGGGCGAGGCCGTCGTACTGCGCGTAGGTCACCGCCACACCGCGGGTGCAGTACTCGTACGCCAGACCGGCGACATCCGCCGTCACCATGACCGAGTCGCCGATCCCGTCGACGTCGCCCACGGCCAGCAGCATCGGGACCCTCGGCGTGCCCGCCGTGCCCATCACGTTGTCCCCGATCGCGCTCACCACCGCCGGGATGTCCAGCAGGGACGTGTACGGGGCGCGGACCATCTGGGCGTCGGTGAGTCCGGGGTAGTCGGCGGCGAAGGCGTTGATGCACTGCGAGCTGACGATCTCGACGAGGTGGCGGCCGTAGTCCGACAGGAAACTGTCGGTGTCGATCCCATACGCTCGCTGGTAGGCCACGACGAGCGCGGGGATGACCCCGGCCCATGTGGCGCTCCCGCTCACGTACGGGAGGTTGTGGGCCACGTTGACCGGCAGTCCTCCGGCGGCCGCGCCGACGATGTTGAGTTCCGGGGCGTAGGTCGGCGCCACCTCGGCACCCCACTGGGTGGGCACGGACCCGCCGGAATATCCGGCCAGCCCCACCGGCGTCGACGCCGGCAGTCCCAGATGGTCGATCGTGGCGCGGACACCGTCCAGGGCGGCGTAGCCGGACTGGCGCCCGATCGTCCACTCGAGGTCCGGTCCCTCGTAGTCGGGAACGACGACGGTGTAGCCGGCCGCGAGATATCCGCCGATCACACCCTGCTCGGCGATCGCGGCCCGGCCCGGGGCACCGTTCCCGGTCAGGGTGTAGGAGGGGTCGCATTCGGAGCCCAGCGCGTCGTAGGCCATGTGGTAGGAGATGAGCCTCGGGGGCCCCGGGACCAGGGGCCTGAGAACCGTCGCGACCGTCGCGCTCGGCGCGCCCGCCTGATCGGTGGTCCGGTAGAGCACCTGGGTGCTGGTGAGCGGTGTGGCGAGTTCGAGCGACCCGTAGGTCATGGTCCTGCTCTTGATCACCGTTCCCGGCGCGAGATCGGCGATCGGCCCGTCCGGGGTGTAGAACGGATCGGCGGACGGCAGAGGCACGGGTGGCGGAGCGGCGGACTGGGCCCCGGCCGCTCCCGATCCGGCGCCGACACCGGCGCAGACCAGGAGGAGGAGGGCGAGGGCGCACGCGACGCCCCCACGCATCTGACGGATGGCGGTGCTCGTGCCGACCATGGCGCACTCCCGGCGGTTCGTCGCGCTCAGAGGATGTGGTGGTGGGGCCGGGTCGCCGCTCGACGGCGGTGGACGGCCCCACTCTCACTGCGAGATCTCTCTGATCATCCCAGCAGGGACCACCGTGTGTAAACAGGTGATTATTCGTCCTGGTGGTTTAGCTGGTCGCCTTCTGCGTCGAGCTGTTCGAGCAGATCGACCGCCGCGCGGGCGTACTCACCGATCCACCGGTCGTGGATCCGCTTGATCGGCAGCGGTGCGAGCGACAGGTGGCGCTCGCGGCCGACCTTGCGGCCCGCCACCAGGTCGGCGCGCTCGAGCACGCGCAGGTGCTGCAGCACCGTGGTGCGGTCGATGTCGGGGAACAGGGCGCAGAGACCGCCGGTCGTGCGCGGCGAGTCCTTGAGCGCGTCCAGCATGCGCCGCCGTATCGGGGCGGCGAGAGCCTTGAACACGGCGTCGTCGTCGTCCGCACCCTTGCGCGCACCGTCATACATGTTGTAAATCTACAACATGTCTGGAGTGCTGAGAGAACTGACCTTCACCGTCTCGGGCCGCGTGGGGCGGCCCGTCGACGCCGTCTACGAGGCCGTGGCCGACCCCGCGCAACTGTCCCGCTACTTCACCACCGGGGGCGCCCGTGGCAGGCTCGAGCCGGGCGCGGAGGTCTCGTGGGAGTTCGCCGACTTCCCCGGCCGATTCCCGGTGACGGTGGTCGAGGCCGATCCACCCCGGCGACTGGTCATCAGGTGGGAGGGCGTCGAGGCCACGGACACCGAGACCACCACGGTCTTCGAGTTCGAACCGATCGACGACGGCGCGCGCACGCTGGTCACGATCACCGAGCGGGCCTGGCGCGTGACGCCCGGCGGCGCGGAGAGCGCCTTCGGCAACTGCGAGGGGTGGACGATGATGCTCACCGCACTCAAGGCGTGGGTCGAGCACGGCATCAACCTGCGAGAGGGCTACTACGCCTGAGTGCGGTCACGTCGACGTCCGGGGCGGAAGTGGAGGGATTTGAACCCCCGGTGCTGTTTAGGCACGCTCGCTTTCAAGGCGAGTGCATTCGGCCGCTCTGCCACACTTCCCCGTCGTCCGCCACGACACGCCAGGGCGCGTGGTTCCACGTGGAACACGCGTGGACGACGCTGCTCATCGTAGTGGACCCTCCCGCCCACACCCAGCCCGGCTGCCGGCCGCGGCCATCGCGGCTACGGTCGAGGCATGAAGGCCATCGAGTATTCCAACGGTCCCGATTCCCTCCGGCTGACCGAGGTGGACGATCCGCACCCCGGGCCCGGCGAGGTCCTCATCGACGTGGCGGCCACGGCCGTCAACCGCGCCGACCTCCTGCAGTCCCAGGGCCTCTACCCGCCGCCGCCCGGAGCGTCGGAGATCCTCGGACTCGAGTGCTCCGGACGGATCTCGGCCGTGGGCGAAGGCGTCGAAGGCCTGGCCATCGGCGACGAGGTGTGCGCGCTCCTGGTCGGCGGCGGGTACGCCGAGAAGGTGGCCGTGCCGGCCGGGCAGGTCATGCCCGTTCCCGCCGGCGTATCACTCCACGAGGCCGCGACGCTGCCCGAGGTGGCGTGCACGGTGTGGTCCAACCTCGTCATGACCGGCGGGCTCGGCCGCGGCGTCCTGTCTCCCGAGGCCCGCTGGGGCGACACGGACCTCGGGGCCCCGCGGGTGCTGATCCACGGCGGGGCCGGGGGCATCGGTTCGCACGCCATCCAGGTCTGCCGCGCGCTCGGCGCCCGCGTGGCCACCACCGCCGGAGGCCCGGAGAAGGTGCGGAAGTGTCGCGAGCTCGGCGCCGACCTGGTCATCGACTACCGCGAGGAGGACTTCCCTGACCGGGTCAGAGAATGGACCGACGCGGACGAGCGGGGCCGTGGCGTCGACCTGATCCTCGACGTGATGGGCGCGAAGTACCTCGAGCCCAACATCGCCTCACTCGCCCCGGACGGCCGACTGATCGTGATCGGCATGCAGGGCGGGGTGAAGGGAGAGCTGAACCTGGGGGCCCTGCTCCCCCGCCGAGCCGGCGTGCTGGCCACCAACCTCCGTGCCCGCCCGGTCGACGGTCCCGGGGGCAAGACCGGCATCTGCCGGGAGGTGGTGGACTGCGTGTGGCCGATGGTCGCGGCGGGTGACGTGACCACCCGCGTGTCCCGGGAGATCCCGCTCGAGCGCGCGGCGGAGGCGCTGGCCCTGCTCGAGTCGGGGGAGAGCCACGGGAAGATCCTGCTGACCGTCGGCTGACGTGCCGGCGCCGTGTTCCGGAGGGCGACTCTCAGCCCGCCTGGAGCTGGTCCAGCATCTCGAGCACCTCGTCGCACCACCTCACCCACGCCTGCTCCACCTGGATCCCCAGCGTGAGCACGCGGTGCTGGAGGAGGTCGCGGGCGTCGGCCGGGTCGGGCCGGGCGAAATCCCGGTCCTCGATCTCGCGGTACCGGCGGAGATTGTCGGCCCGCTGGTCCCGGTGATGCCGCAGCGCCTCCCGGACCTCGTCGACCGCCCCCGTCGCGGCCGCGGCACGCACCCGCACCGCCATGGTGGACCGCATCGGGTCCGGCTCGTCCGGTTCGCGGATCCACTCGGTGAGCAGCCTCCGGCCGTCCCCGGTGACCTCGAAACGACGCGGGTTACCCCGCGAGGGGGCGCCCTCGAGAGGGAGCTCCCGGATCAGCCCGGACTCCGCCAGCCGGTCGAGCTCCCGGTAGATCTGCTGGTGGGTGGCCGGCCAGAAGTACCCGATCGACTTGTCGAACCGCCGTGCCAGCTCGATCCCGCTCCCCGCCCGCTCGGTCAGAGAGGTGAGAATCGCGAACTTCAGTGACACGGTGTCAGCGCGCAGCCAGGGCGGACGCCGCCTGCTCGTACTCCGCGCGGAGCCGCTCGACCAGTTCGCGCACGGTGCCCGACGTGGAGACAGCGCCCACGCCCTGGCCCGCGCCCCAGATGTCCCGCCACGCCTTGGAGTCCGCGCCCCCACCGGAGCCGAAGTCCATGGCTGTGGGATCCGAGACGGGTAGGTCGTCCGGGTCCAGCCCGGCCGCCTCGATGCTGCCCCGGAGGTAGTTCCCGTGGATGCCGGTGAAGAGGTTGCTGTAGACGATGTCCTCAGCCTTGCTCCGGACGATCATCTGCTTGTACTCGTCGGCCGCGCGGGACTCCTCGGTCGCGAGGAACGCCGAGCCCACGTATGCCAGGTCGGCGCCGGCGGCCTGCGCGGCGAGGATCGACCGGCCGTGGGCGATCGCCCCGGACAGCAGCAGCGGGCCGTCGAACCACTCGCGGATCTCCTGGATCAGGGCGAACGGCGACTGCGTCCCGGCGTGTCCCCCGGCGCCGGCGGCCACCGCCACCAGCCCGTCGGCCCCCTTCTCTATGGCCTTGCGGGCGAACCTGTCGTTGATCACGTCGTGCAGCACGATGCCGCCGTAGGAGTGGACGGCCTCGTTGACCTCGGTACGGGCACCGAGGGAGGTGATGACGATCGGCACCTCGTGCTCGACGACGGTCGCCAGATCCTGCTCGAGCCTGTCGTTGGACCGGTGGACGATCTGGTTGACGGCGAACGGGGCCACGTACCGGTCCGGGTTCGCCGCGGCGAAGGCGGCGTTGCTCTCGGTGACCTGGTCCAGCCACTCCCCGAGGGCCGACTGCGGTCGCGCGTTGAGCGCCGGGAACGACCCGATCACCCCGGCCTGACACTGCGCGGCCACCAATTCCGGGCCGGAATAGATGAACATCGGCGAGGCGACCACCGGGACGGTGAGCGGGCCGGCGAGCACGGAGGGAAGGGCCATGAGCTGTCCTTTCGAGACCGGTATGGGGTCGGCTGTCCCCGACCGTACGGCCGCCCACCGTTTTATGCAACTAGTTGCACAAAACACCGGGCGCACGCCAGCGGAGCGTTCTGATCACCTCACCGCGCACCGACCGGGTAGATCTCCTCCGCCAGC
>NZ_JAALDV010000255.1:2128-6509 GCF_014145045.1 Dietzia sp. DQ12-76 | reverse complement strand
TGGCGGGCGTCGTCGCCGCGCCCAAGCAGTCGGACCGTCCCGGCGACGGGTCCGCGCTGGCCCGGCTGGGGGCGCATCTGGCGGGATCACTGCTCACCGCTCTGCCGGTGGGCGCGGGCCTGGGGCTCCTGGGCATGGCCGTCAACCAGGTCGTGGGGCAGGTGCCCGTCGCCCCCGTTTTGGCGGGATGGTCCCTGCTCGCCCTGATGTACGGCCTGCACGAGACCGGGCTCGTCCGCATGCCCACCCCCATGCGACGTCAGCAGCTGCCACGGCACCTGCGCCGGGTTGGCCGGCCCATGAGGGTCTCGTTCTACTTCGGGACGTTGATCGGGCCGGGGTTCATGATCTTCATCCGTTCGAGCGCGTACTACCTGCTCTTCCTTGGCACCGTGGCGCTCGCGAACCCCGCCCTGGGTGCGGCGTTGTTCGCCGCCGTGTCGGTCGGCCGATGCGGGCCGTCGGTCATGGCGATCGTGCACCAGCACCGCGGCGGCACGATGGGTGACTTCCTGCTCAAGTGCATGTCCGCGGACCGGCTCGTGCAGCTCGCCGCGGGCTCTGGCCTGCTCGCCCTGGCCGGGTTCGGAGCCGCGGCTCTGGCCATGTGACAGCGGCGCCCACCAGGAGTGCCCGCGGGGCACCCGGTCCGTCACACGGGCCGGGTGCCCCACAGGTGCGTGAGCGTCCCGGTACGTCCGCCCGAGGCGGTCCGGGACTCCGGGAGCCGCCGGGTAGCATGGACCGGCCCGGGTCCGTCGTCGGAGTTGGTGCGCCCATCACGGGTGGCCCGGAGTCACCCGTCGTCCACTGCCGAGGAGATCGCCCCCCGTGTCCGAGAACCGCATGCCGGAAGCCGACGTCGACGCGACGGGTGCGGGCACCGTGACCACGACCGTCATCCCGGCGGGGGAGCCGGCGGGCAAGATCCTCGCCGAGCGGGAACTGCAGGTCAGGAGTGGGCCCGGCACCATCGTGGTGGTGCGCGACCCGGGTGGCGCGCTGCGCGATCTGTCGTGGGTCCCCGAGGTGGACACCCAGGTCGAACTCGTCCGTGCGGACACTGAGGACGGCAGGTCCGTCATCAGACACTCCTGCGCCCACGTCCTGGCGCAGGCCGTGCAGGACAAGTTCCCCGAGGCGAAGCTGGGGATCGGCCCGCCGATCGAGAACGGCTTCTACTACGACTTCGACGTGGCCGAACCGTTCACCCCCGAGGACCTCAAGGACCTCGAGAAGCGGATGAAGAAGATCATCAAGTCGGGCCAGCGGTTCGCCCGGCGCGAGTACGCCTCGCTGGACGAGGCCCGCGCCGAACTCGCGGGCGAGCCCTACAAGCTCGAACTGGTCGAGGACAAGGGCCGGGCCGACTCAGGCGACGCCGGGGGCGCCGAGGCGCTCGAGGACGCGGAGATCATGGAGGTCGGGGCGGGAGCGCTGACCGCGTACGACAACCTCAACCCTCGGACCGGCGAGGTGATCTGGTCGGACCTGTGCCGGGGGCCCCACGCACCGACCACCAAGTTCATCCCCGCGTTCACCCTCACCCGGTCCTCCGCGGCGTACTGGCGCGGGGACCAGAAGAACGCCGGCCTCCAGCGCATCTACGGCACGGCGTGGGAGAGCACGGAGGCGATGGACGCCTACCTCGATCGCCTCGCCGAGGCGGAGAAGAGGGACCACCGCCGGTTGGGTACCGAGCTCGACCTGTTCAGTTTCCCGGACGAGATCGGGTCGGGGTTCCCGGTGTTCCACCCGCGCGGCGGGATCATCCGCAACGAGATGGAACAGCACTCCCTACGCCGCCATCTCGCGGCCGGGTACTCGCTGGTCAACACGCCCCACGTGACCAAGGGCGACCTCTTCCGCAAGTCCCAGCACCTGAGCTGGTACTCGGAGGGGATGTTTCCCCCCATGGTGCTCGACGCCGAGTACGACGCCGAGGGCAACGAGACCAAGCCGGGTCAGGACTACTACGTCAAGCCCATGAACTGCCCCATGCACAACCTGGTCTTCGACTCCCGCGGCCGCTCCTACCGCGAACTGCCCCTGCGGATGTTCGAGTTCGGCACGGTCTACCGCTACGAGAAATCCGGCGTCGTCCACGGCCTCACCCGCGCTCGTGGATTCACTCAGGACGACGCCCACATCTACTGCACCGAGGAGCAGATGGAGGGCGAGATCGCCTCCGTCCTGTCCTTCATCATCTCGCTGCTGCGCGACTACGGACTCGAGGACTTCTACCTCGAGCTGTCCACCAAGGACCCCGAGAAGTACGTCGGGGGCGACGAGATCTGGGAGCGGGCCACCGAGACGCTCGAGCGGGTCGCCACCCACTCCGGCCTCGAGCTGGTCCCGGACCCGGGCGGGGCGGCGTTCTACGGCCCCAAGATCTCGGTCCAGGCTCGGGATGCGATCGGACGCACCTGGCAGATGTCCACCGTGCAGCTCGACTTCAACCTCCCCGAGCTCTTCGATCTCACCTACAACGCCGCCGACGGCACCAAGAAGCGTCCCGTGATGATCCACCGGGCACTCTTCGGTTCGATCGAACGATTCTTCGCCGTCCTGCTCGAGCACTACGCGGGGATGTTCCCGGCGTGGCTGGCCCCCGTGCAGGTGGTCGGGATCCCCGTGGCGGAGGCCCACGAGAAGCACCTCGAGGACGTGATCGACGAGCTCCGGGGCCGGGGGATCCGCGCCGAGCTCGATCTGGCCGACGAGCGGATGCAGAAGAAGATCCGCACCCACACGACCGGCAAGGTCCCGTTCATGCTGCTGGCCGGCGACCGGGACGTGGAGGCGGGGGCGGTGAGCTTCCGGTTCCCCGACGGCACCCAACTGAACGGGGTCTCGCGTACCGCCGCGATGGACAAGATCGGGTACTGGATCAACTCGCGGCGCAACGACGTGCCCACCGCGGAGCGGGTGTGACGCCCCGGGAGCCGATCCGGTCGGACGGCTACCGCCAGTACGGGGCGGGGGAGGACCGTCTCCAACGGCTGTGGACCCCGTATCGCATGGCCTACATCGCGGAATCGGCGCCCCCGCCCGTCGAGGGCATGACGGGGGAGCCGTTCCTCGACATCCCCCGGATGAGTGACGAGGACGGTCTGGTGGTGGCCCGCGGAGCGGCCGTCTACGTGGTCCTCAACCTCTACCCCTACAACCCGGGGCACTCCATGGTGGTGCCGTACCGCAAGGTGGCCGACCTGGAGGATCTCGACGACGACGAGTCGCGCGAACTCATGTCCTACACGCAGCACCTCATCCGGGTCATCAAGGCCGTGTCCCGGCCCGATTCCTTCAACGTGGGACTCAACCTGGGCAGTGCCGCGGGGGGATCGCTGTCCGGCCATCTCCATCAGCACGTCGTGCCGCGCTGGATCGGGGACGCCAACTTCATTACCGTGACCGGCGACACCAAGGTGCTGCCGCAGCTGCTCCGCCAGACCCGACAGCTCCTGGCCGAGGCGTGGTCGACGGTGCCCGGTCCCGACCGCACCTGATTCGGGGGAAGAGATGCTCAGCGAGTTCGGAAGGTCGGGCGTCACCAAGGTGGCGCACCCCTTCGCGGCGTTCCTGGTCCGGATCGGGGTCACGGCCAACGGCATCACCCTGACCGGGCTCATCCTGACCTGCGCGGCGGCGGTGGTCCTCTTCGGCAACGGCCATCTGGTCGCCGGGGCGATAGTGATCGCCCTGTGCACCCTGCTCGACCTGGTCGACGGCGCGGTCGCACGGGCGGGAGACGGCGGGTCCCCGTACGGCGCACTGGTCGACGCGGTGTCGGACCGGGTGGCGGACGGCGTCATACTCGCCTCCCTGCTGTGGTGGCTCGTGGACGGGCGCCCCGACGACAAGTACGCACTCGGCATGCTGCTGGCCTGCCTCGTGCTCTCGCAGGTGGTCTCCTATTCCAAGGCGCGTGCGGACGCCGGCGGACTGCGCACGCCCGGTGGCCTCATGGAACGCGCCGACCGTCTGGTGTTGATCCTCCTCGGCGCCGGGCTGGAGGGACTGGGGGTGCCCTGGGCCCTCTCGGTCGCGCTCACGGTGGTGGCGGTGGGCAGCCTCGTCACCGTCATCCAACGGGTGTGGGGCGGGCGGGCCGACTACCTCGGGCGGCCCGACCGGCTCGAGTCACCGTCGGCGGGCGACCTGTGACCCGCACGGGCCAGCGCCTCTCGGACCTCGGATACGCCGCGGGGTGGGCTGTGGTCCGCGCGCTTCCCGAACCGGTGGCGCGGGCCCTGTTCCGGGCCGGGGCGGATCTCGCCGCCCGACGTCAGGGCGAGGACTCCCAACTACGCCGGAACCTGTCGCGGGTCCTCGGCGTCGAGCCGGCACAGGTTCCGGACGACCTCATCCGGGACTCCTT
>NZ_JAALDV010000255.1:0-2067 GCF_014145045.1 Dietzia sp. DQ12-76 | reverse complement strand
CTGGCGGGAGGCGTTCCGACTCCCGTCGATGGACCGCGAGGCGGTGGCCCGCGAGATGGATCGGACCATCGAGGGCGTCGAGCATCTCGATGCGGCGCTCGCCGGGGGCCGCGGCGTGATCGTGGCCCTCCCGCACTCGGCCAACTGGGATCTCGGCGGGACCTGGCTGGCCCGCCGGTACGGCACCTTCGCGACGGTCGCGGAGAGGTTGGAGCCGGAATCGCTGTACCAGCGTTTCCTGGCGTACCGGGAGAGCCTGGGCTTCACCATCTATCCGCACACCGGTGGCCCGACGCCTCCGTTCGAGGCGCTGCGCGAGTTCCTCGCCGGGGGCGGGATCGTGTGCCTGCCCGGCGAGCGCGACCTGCGGCACACCGGCGTCCCCGTCACCTTCTTCGGTGAGACCACCCGCATGCCCGCCGGGGCCGCGAGGCTCGCGGTCGAGACCGGGGCCCCGCTCCTTGTGGCGCAGTTCTGGTACCCCGACGAGGAGACGATGCGCGTGCGGATCACCCCGCCCGTGGACGTCTCCGGGGGCGTCGAGGCGGGCGTCCAGGCGATGGCCGACCTGTTCGCCGAGGGGATAGCCCGTCACCCGGCGGACTGGCACATGCTCCAACCCCTCTGGCTGGCCGACCTGTCCGCCGACCGCCGCGCACGGATCGAGGGTTGATCGACCCGTGCGCATCGGCATGATCTGTCCCTACTCCTTCGATGCGCCGGGGGGCGTCCAGGCGCACGTGGTGGACCTGACCGAGGAGCTGCGTCGGCGCGGCCACACGGTCCGGGTACTCGCTCCCGGTCGCGCCGAGAACGCCCCAGTGTCCGGGATGACGCTGACCGGCCCGGGGGTGCCGATCCCGTACAACGGGTCCGTGGCCCGGTTGAGCTTCGGCCCGGCGGCCTGGCGCGCGACCCGTCACTGGCTGCGTGACGAACCGCTCGACGTCTTGCACATCCACGAGCCCAACGCGCCCGGGGTGGGGATGTTCGCCCTGGCCATGTCCTCCGGGCCCATCACGGCGACCTTCCACACCTCGACCACGAAATCGATGATCCTCGGTGCGGCAGACGGGGCCCTCGCGCCACTGCTGGAGAAGATCCGCGGTCGGATCGCGGTCTCGACCCTGGCCCGGCGGTGGCAGATGGAGGCCCTGGGGTCAGGCGCGGTGGAGATCCCCAACGGGGTCGACGTGTCGGCCTTCCGCGGGGTCGACGCCTCCGCCGAGTACAGCGACTCACCCACGGTGGCCTTTCTCGGACGCTACGACGAACCGCGCAAGGGTATGGACGTGCTCGTCTCCGCGCTCCCGGACGTGCTGCGGGCCGTGCCCGGCCTCCGGTTGCGGATCATGGGTGACGGCGACGAACGGGCCCTGCGCGCCCGGTTGCCGTCAGTCCTCGATGTGGAGTTCCTCGGCCGGGTCGACGACACCCGCAAGGCCGCGGTACTCGCGGCGGCGGACGTCTACTGCGCCCCCAACACCGGCGGCGAGAGCTTCGGGATCGTCCTGGTGGAGGCCATGGCCGCCGGGACCGCCGTGGTGGCCTCGGACCTCGACGCGTTCCGCCGTGTCCTGAGCGACGGGGAGTGCGGAGAACTCGCCCCCGTCGGGGATCCCGACGCCCTGGCCCGCGCCCTCATCCGTGTCCTCGGCGACTCCTCGCACCGCGCCGATCTGTGCGCCCGCGCGTCGGAGGCCGTCCGGGAGTTCGACTGGCCGGTCGTGGCCGAGCGCGTGATCCGCGTGTACGAGACCGTCCGCGCCCCCGGGGAGACGCTTCATGTCCGCTGAGGTCGTCCTCGTCGTCGTCGTACTGGCCCTCCTGCTGATCGCCGCCCTGATCACCGCCTACGTCACCGCCCATCGTCTCGACCGGCTGCACATCCGGACGGATCTCGCCCGGGCGGCCCTGATCGGCGCGCTGGAGCGCCGCCACACGGTGACCGCGGCGATCATCGCCGAACTGGGGGGCAGGGACCCCGTGGCGGCCCAGCGTCTGTCGCACGCCCTCGTGCGGGCTCGGGCCCACCCCTCGGACACCGTCACCGGGACCGACCCCCGT
>NZ_JAALDV010000254.1:0-6276 GCF_014145045.1 Dietzia sp. DQ12-76 | reverse complement strand
AACCCAGGGACTGGCGAACAGACAGGACGCGCAGGCCGAAGGCGACGCGCAAGCCGGGGCAGGGGCGAGCAGTGGGGGCGCACAACCCCGGGAGGGGCAGCGGGTGCGGGCGGACTGCCGCCCACGTCGGTGTGGGTCGAGGATTGTGCGCGCCCGCCTGTCCATGGCGACGCTGCGCCTGATGCGCCGAGCACGCGGGTGCGAACGGCGTCAGCGCGTCCCGGACGGTTACTCCGAGGGACAGTTCTGATGCACTACCGCTACCGCCCCCTGAGGGCCTGATCCACGGCGTCGACCAGGGCTTCGCGGAGGACGGGCCCGTGTCCGGGCACGATCACATCCGCCTGCAGGCCGCCGAGCGCGCTGAGGCTGCGGGCCATCTCGGCCTCGTCCTCGCTGAAGCAGGACGGCAGGAACTGCGGCCGTGGAGGTCCCGCCAACAGGGGATGGGACGTGACGAGGGAGTCGCCGGTGAACACCACTCCGAGGTCGTCGAGCAGGTACGCCGTGTGCCCACTGGTATGCCCGGGGGTCGAGATGGGGACGGGGGCTCCCGGGAGATCCAACGCCTCGCCGAACGGCACCGCGACCGCGGACGGGACCGACATCGTCATGTGGGGAAGAACTGCCTTGAGAGTCTGCGCGACCCAGATCAGGCCGGCTCGACTGGTGCACTGGTGGAGCATCTGCACCGGCGTGATCTGCTCCTGGTAGTCGCGGCGGGCATGGGCGACCTCGGTGGATCCGGTGTAGACGGGAACACGGTGCTCCGCGAGCAGCGAGGGGATGCCGCCCATGTGGTCGAGGTGCGCGTGGGTCAGGATGACGGCCTGGACGTCCTGGGGTACGCGCCCAATGGCCTCCAGCGACGCCAGGAGGAGTCGACCATCATTGGGGTACCCCGCGTCGACCACGGTCACGGCGTCGCCGTCGGTGACCAGCGCCCAGTTCACGTTCGTGCCCGTGACCAGATGGACGGTCCCGGTGACCTGCTCGATCTTCACGCCTGGCTCCCTTCGATGATCGGGTGCCGGATGGTGCCGACACCGCTGAGGTCGAGCTCGAGTACGTCTCCCGGCCTGAGCACCACCCCGGCCTCGATGCCGGAGCAGCCCGGCAGGGTACCGCTACCGAACAACTCCCCCGGATAGAGCTGCTCGCCACGCGAGGCGTGAGCGAGCGCTTCGCCGAGGGAGTAGGCCGGATTCCGGGTCGAGCCGGTGGCCACGACGGTCCCGTTCACACTGACGCTGGCGAACAGGTCGGTGACGTCCACGGCATCGGCGGCGACGAGGTCCGCCGACATCGAGGACAGGAAATGCTTGGACTTCTGCGGGCCGAACCCGCTGCGCATCTCCTTGAGCTGGACATTGCGCACCGAGAAGTCGTTCAGCACCACATAACCACCGATCGCGCCGGCCGCTTCCTCCGGCGTCGCATCGCGCAGCGGGGCGTTGAGGACGACGCCCAGCTCGAGTTCGTAGTCGAGGGAGTCGGCGTACGCGGGGGCGGCCACCGGGGTGCCCGTGGGGACAAAGGTGAGCGCGTTGCCCATGTAGTAGATCGGCTGGTCGTACCAGAGGGCGGGTGGCTCGAACTTCGGGAAGGTCCGTCTGGTGACCCGCTCATACAGGGAAGTGAACCGGTGGGCCCGGGGCAGGTAGGTGCGGGCGATGCCCCGGGAGGCGGCGATCACGTGCTGTTCGTAGAGCATGAAGTCGCGGAACGACAGGGGCGCGAACGGTGTCAGCACGTCACCCCCGGATTCCTGGGCCCCCTGGGGGGCGGGTGTGCGCTCCGGGATGCCGGGCGGGATTTCCAGCGGGTCCGCGCCGCCGTCCTCCCATGGCCTCCAGGCCCCGTCGAGCATGACCTCGGTGGTGGGGAGCCCGCCGACGAGGCGACGACGGACGCGGGTGGGTGCGGCTGCATGGTTCACGGTGTCCTTCCGGCGCCAGCGAGGAGCAGATCGACCTGTTCGGCGATCGCGGTGGCGGGGTCGCCCCCGAGCAGGAGGTGACGCAGATGGAGAGGCGCGATCAGCATCTGCAGGAAGAGACGGGCGTCGGTGCCGGGGGCGAGCTCTCCCCGGTCGATCCCTCGCTGAATCATCATGCTGCTGGCGGCGAATCGCTGGTCCCAGAACCGTGTACGGAGCTCGGACAGCTCCTCGGACCACTCGATCATCATCATCGCCCGCAGGATGGCCGTCCCCCGACGGGAGGCCAGGAACGCGGCGAGGCCCTCGGCGAAGCCGATGAGATCGGACCGTATCGCACCGGTGTCGGGAACGGGGATCGATTCGTCGCTCTCCGTGAGCAACGCCTCGGCGACCAGGTTCTCCCGGGTCTCCCAGCGCCGGTAGATCGAGGAGGGCGCGACCCCGGCACGTGCGGCGATATCCGGGATGCTCGACTGGACCAGGCCCTCGTCGAGGCAGGACAGGACCGCGTCGAGGACTTTCCGCCGCACGACTGCGGAACGCCCCCCTGGCCTGCTGCCTCTGTCGTCCACAACAGAAGACTAACGCAAATCCCATTGCTTTAAGGAGAATTCTGGAACTAGCATCCGACCGACGACTACTCGACGGAAACGGAGCTCGCGGATGCCGCGGTGGACCAAAGACCTCTTCGTGACCTGGTGCGCACTGACCAAGACGACGGAGCGAGCCACGCGCCGACGGGGGGCCCGGTACTTCCTCCCGGCACTGTTCGTCGACAGGTTCGTCAACATGGGCGGCCTCGACAGGGAACTGTTCATCCGTCAGCTCGAGGACTGCCGGACGTTCCAGGACACTGCCTGGGCGAACTACTGGGGCGAGTGCGCCCGGGTCCACCTCGACGCCGCCGACGTCGAGTTGCGGAGCCTGGGAGCGCCCCCCACAGAACAGATCCTCGGTCCCGGCGGGGAGTCGACGGCCGCGGAACTGGGTGCCGTCCTCGCCCCCGCCGCGACCATCTTCACCGACAGGACCCCGGAGAACGGCCGGACCCTCCTGCCAGACTTCCTCGCCGCGAATCCGGACGCTCGTCGGGAAGCCGTCGCCATCGACGAGTTGGTCAAGGCCATGACCTACCTCTTCGCCGCGGCATGGCCGGGTTGGACACCGCAGCGGCTCCGGGCCTACGCCGAGTCCCAGCGCCTCCTCCACGTCCTGCTCCTCGGCATCGCGCCGCACCTGGGTTTCCACGCCGAGCGCATCACGCTGGACATCGCGGGCGAGAACGCCGTGGCCTACGGGACCTTTCCCGAGGGTGACCACGAGTGCCCCACCGTGCTGGTCACGAACGGCCTCGAGGGGACCATCCAGGAAGCCCTGCTCCCGGCGCTGCGGCATCGCCACCGCGGTATGGCGATGGTCACGATGGAGATGCCCGGCACCTTTCAGTACCGACTACCACTCTCCGCAGCGACCGAGGGCATGTACGAGGCGGTGATCGAGCAGCTCGCCGCGCATCCTCGAGTCGACGCCGAGCGCATGGGAATGATGGGAATCAGCTTCGGAGCCCACTGGTCGACCCGTATGGCCGTCCGCAGCCACCGCCTCAAGGCGGTCGTGTCGAACGGAGGGCTCTACCACCGCAGCTTCGGGCTCGCGGCCACCCTGGGCATGCCCGGCATCATGCTGTGGACCCTGCAGCGGACGACCGGCGCCCGGAACCTCGTGGAGCTCGGCCGCACACTCCATGAGCTGTCGATCAAGCGGCTCTACCCGACCGTCGCCATCCCGATCCTGGCGATCAACGGTGACGACGACACGCTGATCAGCACGCTAGACACCGTGGACCTGGCGGACGGGGCACCGCTCGGAGAGTTGCTGCTCTACCCGGGTGACGACCACTGCGCGATGGGCCACTACACCGAATGGCTCGACTTCTCCACGCAGTGGTTTCACGACACACTGGGGGCCGCGTCGATCCCAGGCGGCGGCGGGGCTGCTCCCACCCGCACGGACGGGTTGTGATTACGCATCACGGCCCAGTACAGCACGCCTCCGATGAGGGCGCCGATCACCCATGCGAAGCCGGACAGCATTCCGAGGGCCGGCACCCAGACCGCACTGATGGCGAATACCGCGGCAAGAGCGACTGCCACCAGGGCTCGAACATTCCAGCCACGGGTGTAGTAATAGGGACCGTCGGAATTCATGCTGAACATGTCCTCGGTCCGAACGTGCTTCCGGCGGACGATGTAGTAGTCGACCACCAGCACGCCGTAGAGCGGCGCGAGAATCGCGCCGAGAGTGTCGACGAAGGTGGGCAATCCGATTTCCTCGATGACTGCGACCCAGAACGCGCCGATGACGAAGCCCACCGCAGCGGTGATGTACCCGCCCGTCTTGAAGCTGATCTTCTGGGGGGCGAGGTTGGCCAAGTCGTAGGCCGGCGGAATGAAGTTCGCCACCAGATTGATACCCACGGTGGCGAGTAGGAACGTCACCGCTGCGATAATGGCCAGCACCACCGATTCGGTCTGTTCCACAATGTCCGCCGGGTTGTCCATGGGCTGACCCTGCCCGTCCTGGAAGACCACGTATGCACCTGCGGTGATGAACAGCGACAGGAAAGTGAAAAACGCCAGCGACAGCGGCAACCCGGTGAAGTTGCCGATCTTCATCTCTTTCTCGGTTCGGGAGAACCGGGAGAAGTCACCGAAGTTGATGATGACCGCGCTGAAGTAGGCGATCATCGTTCCCACCACACCGAAGAAGGCGGCCACGGCGGCCCAGCCGGTCACATCGGAATCGCTGAAAATGGAGCCGACCGCCGGGAGCATGTCCCCACCTGCTCTCACCCAGATGATGATGAGCAGCACCACCATGACCGCGTAGACAGCAGGCCCGGCGAAGTTGAGGAACCGCGCGATGACATCGATTCCTCGGGTGAAGAGCAGTACCTGTAGAAGTGCGACGATGACGTAAGAGACCCACCCGACTGCGTCTAGCCCCATGAAGGTGCCGCCCCCCGGGTTTCCGACGGCGGCGTTGATGGCCAGGGCAACCGCTGTGGAGGCGAAGTACGTCTGCGCCCCGTACCAGAAGATCGCCACTATGCCACGGACCAAGGCCGGGAACTTCGCGCCCAGAACACCCATGGACAGCCGTGCCATCACCGCATAGGGGACCCCGTGTTTCACGCTCGGTGAGCCGGTGAGGTTGACGAGCCAGTTGACAAAGGCACCCGCGAGGATGATCGCGGCAAAAACCCACCAGCCATTGAGTCCGGAGGTGATGAAAAGTGAGGCGGCGAGGGTATATCCGGCCAACGACTGGACGTCATTGGTCCACACGTTGAAGATCTCGAACCATCCCCAGGTCTTCTTCTCTTTGGGCACTGGGGCCAGGTCGGCATTGTGCAGGCCCGGGGCAGGCGCCGCAACGGGGGCTTGGGGCGGTGTGGCCTCAAGGCTCTGCACGGACATGGGTCCTCCATTCATGACAGGACGTGACGCCGGCCAGGTGAAATGCGCTTGATAAGCGCGAAAGAAGTGGGAGCTTCAATCGGGACGATTAGACGAGACGATTGTCACGGCCCGATTGCGGAGGCAATACGTTCGGAAGACGCGCTCCGATCTCGTCCGGTCCCTCATCGCAGCACTTGATGGCGAAGAGTCGCCCATTCCCGCCGAGTTCTCGGGACCATAGCCCGGCGGCGGTTCGTCCCAGCCGAGGCCGGGCCCGCCGCTGCGCGCGCCGTCCCGTTCACCACACCAGCCCGGTGGTCACGCTCTCGACAACCCCGGCTTGCCCACGCGGCCGCGGAGCTCGGGCTCTACGTCCCTAGGGACTTTCCTCCGCAATCTTATGGTCATACCAGTTGACCACATGGCCAGTGTTCTCTACTGTGCGTGTATGGCACTTCGTCCCGTACAGCGGCAGTCCGTGTCCGACCAGGTCTTCGACCAAGTACTTTCCGAGGTTGTCGACGGCGAGCTCGCGGCCGGTGACGCCCTCCCCAGTGAGAGACGTCTGGCCGAGGTCCTCGGTGTCTCTCGGCCGGCGGTGCGCGAGGCGCTTCAGCGGATCGCTCAGACCGGTGTGGTCGAGGTTCGTCACGGCGGCACGACGACGGTCCGCGATTTCCATCGGCACGCCGGGCTCGACCTGTTGCCGCGGCTCATGGTGCGCGGCCAGAAGCTCGATGTGGCCATCGCCCGCAGTGTGGTCGAAGCGCGCACTCAGATCGCTCCCGGCATTGCGGCGCTGGCCGCGGAGCGCGGCGGCCCGGCGGTCACGGCGCCGCTCGGCGAGGTCCTCGACCGTCTTGCCACGACCAC
>NZ_JAALDV010000025.1:0-30027 GCF_014145045.1 Dietzia sp. DQ12-76 | reverse complement strand
CCGGCCCGTGAATCAGCGGGGTTAGTCAGGCTGCTGCAAGCGATCGCGAAGCTGACTCCAGAGCTTCAGCCAGTTGAAGCTCGAGCGTGGGCAGGAGGCTAACCGCCGAAGCCACACGTTCCAGCCGAGTACGCACATCGACCTCGTGCTCGATCCCGGCTCGGCCGGCCTCCGTCCATGTCTGTGCACAGTGTCTGGCGACTACGGCGAGATCTTCGGTCGCGAGGTCACCGGTCAAACGTGCCACGTCCGCGCAGCCGTCAGCGAGCAGCTTTCGGAACAGGCCACCTCCGGTGCCGGCCTTCTCGATGAAAGCGCTCAAGCTGAATAAGAGGATCTCGAGTTCGTCAGCCGGTAGATGGGACCAAGTCCGGACATCAGCGGCGAGCTGGGCGACCGCTGCTAAGCCTTCGGAACCGCTCACCGCGGTCGTGAGATCGACGACTCCGGGCGGAGTTGGGTGGCGCATGTTCGCTGCCGATTGACGGAAAGCCGCTGCGGCAACCTGCGCAAGGTCTGGTAACTCATGCGGCCAGGCGATGCGGTACGTGGTGTGACGTGTCGGTTGTGGGAATGACATCGACGACCGTGCTCGAGCGAGAGCGTCGAACGAAACCTTTTGGACCTCGGCACGGTCGTTGTCAACAACGAAGGCGATCCTCTCCGCCTCGTCGTAACCAATTACCACGATATCGTGGCGACTCATTTGGAGCCGAACCCGCAGGTAGGGCAACTCTGCAATGTCGCCCCATATCAGGGCTGGCCTTCCGGCATCGATCTCCTGGCTGATCCACGACCATCCTTCTCGGGGATCGTCGGTCGTGAGCACTTGGACCTGTGCGCCCAGTCGATGGGGGAGATCTACTTCGAAATCGGAGTCTCTCCCTACCAGATAAAGCGGTGGGAAGAGGTCGCTCGAGTGCAAGTAGGACAGGCCAAGTGACCCCCCGAGGGTGAAGACGAGACCTTCCTCGGGCGGTTCTTCCCAGCCGAGGCCTTGCCAGTGCAGGAGGTCTCGCATCGCGGCTGAGCCGCAGTGCCCCCCGACCCGGTGTGGATAGTTCTCGATGAGCGTCTGGCGAGTCATCAGAGTTCCTTTCTGAACGGCGGGCGGGTACGAACCGGGCTCTTGCTGCGCCAGTGGGATGTCAGCGCCGTTCGTCGAGGCTCCGCCGCTGACCGTGCGAGTCTCGCTCGGGACTGGCTTACCCATTGCGCAAGGAATCGGGAGAACCCGTATGGGCGAAATCGGTCCGGACGAAAGGACGCTGCTGTGTGATGACCTGTTTGCTGAGCATGAAATCACGGGGACGATTGATGCAGTCTGCAGCAAGGAGTTCGCCATCACGGAGGTAGAAGCAGCTGAAGTCGCGGTCCCGGGTGGGGTCACCGCTGAGGACGACTTCGTCGTAACCGGTGTTGAGACCGGCGATCTGCAGCTTGAGATCGTATTGATCTGACCAGAACCAGGGCAGCGACACTGCGCTCTTGGACTTCCCGCAAAGGGTAGCCGCGGCGAGTTTCGCCTGATCGGTTGCTCCGGGTACGCACTCCAGCCGGACTCGGCGACCGTATCGAGAGATGTACTTGCTGGCACAGTCTCCGGCGGCAACGATGGCTGGGTCACTGGTTCGGGCGTGCTCGTCGATCACCACACCATCGTTCAGGGTCAAGCCCGCCGCCTCGGCGAGTTCTGTTCTCGGTTCAACACCGATACCCACGATGACCAGATCAGTCGGAATCGACTCGCCAGTAGATAGTGTGACCTCGCGGACGCAATCGTCTCCGACTAATGCTGCGACTTTGGCGCCCGTTCGGATATCGATGCCCTCCTCTCGGTGGATCCGCTCGAAGAACGTTGATACGTCGGGAGCAGTGACCCGCTCGAGGACGCGAGTGGTCGCCTCGAGCACGGTGACTTCCAGGCCCAGTGCCCGTAGTGAGGCGGCCGTCTCAAGTCCGATGTAGCCGCCCCCGACGATCACCACCCGCCGCCCGGGGGCGGCGGACGTGCGGATCAACTCGACGTCTGCGGCGGTACGAAGGTAATGGACCCCGGCGAGCTCGGCCCCAGGAACGCGGAGCTGACGAGGGCGGGCTCCCGTGCACAGCGCGAGCTTGTCGTATGTCAGTGTGTCGCCGGTGCTCATAACGATGTGCCCAGCCGAGCGGTCGATCGCCTCCACGTGCGCGTTGAGAAGCTGGATTCGCTGCTTGGAGTAGAAGTCCGAACTGCGGATGGTGATCTCGTCGAGGGTGGTTTTCCCGGCGAGATACGCCTTCGACAGTGGCGGGCGCTGGTAGGGCACCGTGGGCTCCTCGCCGATGAGGACGATCTCACCGCTCCACCCGTCCTGCCGTAGGCTCGCCGCGAGTTGGGCTCCGGCATGGCTGGCACCGATGATGAGGGCTCGCTGCGATGTCATGTTCCGGATTTCGGGGTGAGGCGCACCATCATCTTGCTGATACCCCGCACGAAGTTGGACTGCACGTACTCGGGTTCGCCGACGACCTCGATGTTCTCGAAGCGGGGGAGCAGCTCTTCCCAGAGGATCCGCAGCTGCATTTCGGCCAGTCGGTTGCCCATGCACCGGTGTACGCCGAACCCGAAGGAGATGTGGTTGCGGACGTTGGCCCGGTCGATGATGAAGTCATCGGGCCGCTCGAACACACGCTCGTCGCGGTTGCCTGAGGCGTACCACATCACGACCTTGTCACCCTTACGGATGAACTGACCGTTCAAGATAGTGTCAGTCTTGGCGATTCGGCGCATGTAGGCCAGCGGCGTTTGCCACCGGATTATCTCGGAGACCATGTTGGGGATCAGGTCAGGGTTGGACTTGAGCTTTTCGAACTGGTCTGGGAACCGGTTCAGCGCCAGAACGCCACCACTCATCGAGTTCCGGGTCGTGTCGTTCCCTCCGACGATCAACAGCACAAAGTTGCCCATGAATTCCATCGGGCGGTCGATCAGATCCTTGGTGTTCTCGTTGCTCTGCAGCATGGTGACCAGGTCGAAACCGGGTTCCTCCCCCTCTGCTAACCGAGCCTTCTTGTCGTACCACAGAGAACTCAGACCGCTCGCCATCTCGCGCATTCCGTCGAACGTCTCGTCGAGGTCCGCAGGACCACCGTTCGCTTCCTCGAACGAAGTTGCAATATCTGACCAGTACACGAGTTTGTGACGTTCCTCGTATGGGAAGTCCAAGAGCGTCGCGAGCATTCGAGCTGTCAGTTCGATCGAGACAGCCTGGACCCAATCGAACGGCTGATTCACCGGCAAGTCGTCTAGTACCTCGCGAACCCGAGACCGAATGAGCGTCTCCATCTCGCGCAGGTTCTTCGGCGCCACCACCCCCTGCACAGCTGCTCGCTGCACGTCGTGGCGCGGTGGGTCCATCGCGATGAACATCTCAATATCGAGAAAACGAGGCGGGGCCCCGATCACTATCATCGGCTCGGCGGAGAAGACCTCATGGTTCTTATCGACCGCGATGATGTCTTCATGTCGGGTCACTGACCAGAACGGCCCGAACGCACTGTTGGGCTGAAAGTGGACCGGAGCCTCGTTTCGCAGGCGCTCATAGTAGGACTGCCAGCGGCCTTGGCGATAGAGAAAGGGATTACTGAGGTCGATGTCGGCGAGCTCGACATCCTCGACGGGAGGAATGGGACTCTCTACGAAGAGCTTCTTCCCATTCGTCCTTGTCACCCAGCGCCGAGTCCTGTCGTACAGATGGGCGCCCCGGATCTGAAGATCCATCGGGATGGCCGACCGGATTCTGTCCCCGACTTCTACATGATTGCTTGACACGACTCTTGATCCCTTCGTCGTTACATCTGGAACTCTGGCACCTGGACGACCAGGCCGTCCCAATCCGCGGACGCGGTCATCTGGCACGACAGTCGAGAGGTCGGCAGCCTTTCCGGGTTCATTGCGAGCATTTCCTCTTCACTTGCTCCCGAGAGGCCGACCTGTTCGGACCACTGCGGATCAACGATGACATGACACGTGCCGCACGCGGCTTCGCCTCCGCAGTCAGCGTCAATCCCGGGCACCGCGTTGTTGACGGCGATCCGCATGAGTGACTGCCCCTCCTCTAAGGGCACCACGTGCTTCTCTCCCTCATGTGAGACGAAGGTTACGACTGTCATCGCTGGCTCCTGCATGGTTGTTCGGGTAATAGCTGCTCACAGCATTGCTAACAACGACGACTGCGGCTAGGTTGATTGAGGGCAGAAGCTTGTTAATTTGGCTCAGAAGGCGGGGGCGATGAATCTTGATCGCGAGGGCGTGCCACCGCTCGTGTTCGCGCAGTTACTTGAGAGCCCAGTTCTGGAGCAAGACGCCGTTGCACGGTTTCGCGAGATCATGGATCGTGAGCGAAGCGACGTCGAGTCACTTCTTGCCATCAACGCCCAAGTTCCCCTGCGGTGGATCAGGGAAGCCTTGCCCGACCTCGACGTCGACCAAGCAACGACCCTCGGTTTGGCGTTCGCCCAGCATGCTCATCTGACGTCCTTCGGACCATTAAGCGTCCCACTAGTAAGCGCAGGTTCCGCAGGCGAGATATTGGAATTGCTTGCCTACCTGCCGCTAATAACCCCAGCCCTGAGTGCGCAGTTCTACGCAGGTGGACACGGAGTGTCTGTCGCGCTCAATGGGCAGACGGGCGATCGAGTCCTAGACTCCCTAGTGGTCACCTACTGTGGTGCGGTCCTGCTGAGGCTGCTGAATATACTCGTTGGCGATGCACCAGACATCACACTCTCACTGGGTTGGCCCGCTCCGGAAGGTCTGCCCGTGGATCAGGATCGGTTAGCTGGTCGCCTGGTATTTGACGCTTCACTGTCCATTCTGCATTTTCCCGTTGACGCGGTCAATCACGTCTGCCGGTTCTCTGACCCCGTGGCGTATCGACTCGCTATCAGTGACTTGCAGCGAAGGCTCGACGAGCGGAGTAAAATCGCCTCGTATTCGGACAAGGTGAGACGTCTGATAGAGAAGCGTCCCGCAGATTGTGGAAGTCAGTGGATTGCAGACGAACTCTCCATCTCTACGAGCACACTTAAGCGGCGCCTCTCTGAGGAAGGGATGACCTATCGCGGACTGCGCCAGTCGGTCATTCGTGAGTACGCGATTCTTCGTTTACTGGACGGATCTGTGTCCGCGAGCGAGATCGCCACGGACCTCGGTTACAGCGACCTCGCCAGCTTTTCACACGCTTTCAAGCACTGGACCGGCCACCCGCCGACGGGGTTCCGTCGTAGGTAGCGCTGCCACTTGGTTGACTCGTACAGGGCAACTGGCAATGCACGGTGCCTTCCGCTTCGCCCTTTCTTTGGGCGTGGCGTTCAATAGCTTCAGGCTCCGCCGACACCCTCGACGTATTCGGGCCTGGTGCTCGCGGCGGTGAGTTTGGCCTAAGCCCTCGAGTTTCTCTGTGACTGCAAAAAGTGTTCAACCTCGACCACGATGAACAGGGCAGTGGCAGTAATAACAGTGCGGCCCTCTGCATCCTCCATCGTGGACTTGAGGTCCAATTTCCGGCCATCGCGAGACCGAACTGCAGCGCGCAGGATGTACGGGGTGTCGAGTAGTGCTGGCGCAAGATACTCGAGCTCGAGACGGCGCGTCACGGCGAGCTCGCCGACCGAATACAGCAAGAAGCCGAAGAGGTCGTCAATCACGGTCGCTACCGCGCCGCCGTGTGCAATGCCCGGTGCCCCGACGTGGCGCTGGTCGAACTGGTGGTGTGCGACGACGCCGTCTCCGTCACGCCGTACCGAGAGGAAGTGACCATTCGGGTTCTCTGGTCCACAGCCAAGGCAGTTGGGGTGGTGGGGAGGAAGCTCGGAGGAACCGGATTCCATGCGCGTAAACGAGCGCACCCAGGTGTCGATATCGGTACCTATCGGCCCGCCGGCCTTGTCGCGAAATGTGTCCATGTCCAGACCTTCCTGTCGATGAAGTTGTACTGGGTGTGACACCTCTGCTCATGGCGACGGAGATATCGCCGACACCCGCACGTCCGACCCGTGACCCAACCTTTGACCGGGACGTCCAAGGGGCCCTGAGGCCCGATGCGGGTGGCCTGAGCAACTGGCTGCCGACGGCACGATAGTCAGGTCGACAAGGCCGACTGAGCCGGGACACCATGTACTGTACGAACATACAGTATGCGGTACCGACGTATAGTCTAGTTTGGGGTCCGTAGGCTCGACCGCAACTGAAGGGGAACCGCGTGAATCGTTCCGCACCAGGCGCCGCGGGCCAGGATCTCACTGCCAAGGCGCGCATCCGCAACGCCGCACTGGATCTCTACGCCGCCAACGGCGAGGACGGCACTTCGTTGCGAACCGTGGCAACCGCGGCCGGAGTGACGGTGGGTCTCGTGGTCCATCACTACGGCACGAAGGACGGCCTTCGCGAGGCGGTCGAGCGACTGGTCGTAGAGCATTTCGCTACCGCACTTGCCTCGGCGCCCGTGGACATCCCAGGCGCCGACATCGCCCGGATCCGCAACGACGCGGTTGCCGACATGCTGGTCAGGCGTCCCGAGGTGGTGAACTACCTGCGCCGCTCATTGCTAGATCCCGGCGGTCAGCGAGGTGAGTTACTCGAACGGCTCACCGAGCTGACACACCGGGAAGTGATAGCTATGCGGCAGTCTGGTGCGGCGTCTAGGGTCCGCGCCGATGCTGTTCAGGTGGTCGACGTCATCGTCACTCAGCTGGGCCGTTTGTTCCTCCAGCCGCTCGTGGACTCGATGTGGTCCCATCTTGGGACGTTCACTCACACCGAAGGCGACGACAAGCCGGAACTGAGTGTTCGCGTCACCGAGACATTGGCACCGCAAGGAACGCCGCAATGACCTTGGTCATGGTAAGTCGCTGGCTTCGAGGCCGGACGATGCCGCGAGCAGCCGCAGTCGAGAATAGTTGCCGCGTGACGGCCACAGTGGACTCCACTCTTAGGGGCAAGAAAACGAGATCCTGTGGCACGCCGTTGCCTATCTGTCGCAGGCGAACCCGCCAGACGGCGATATGCCCGTGTGGGGCAAGAAGGTCGGCTTTCGGAATGTCTCCGACCACGCCCACACAGGGGGCAACGGAATCGCGCACAGCCTCAGACCGAGCAGCTCCACCAGTCGCGCCCACCGCGCCTGCTGATGAAGTGCCGAGTTCTGAGGTGCCGAGTTGCCAGTGCGAGACCGGACGAACGTGCGAGCAGTTCGGGGAGCGGTCGAGTTCGCGAGATTCACAACTCGGCATCGTCTACTTGTCATAACGTAAGTTATCGGCGTTAACATAACTGCTGGTTGGAGGTATTTTGATGCCGATGGCGACAAGAGTGATCATCGACGTGCTTCGGGGCGACCTGTTCGGCTTGAGCCTCAGTTGGCGGCGGAGTAGGCGTCCATGACGTCGGCGGGGATGCGTCCGCGGTCGGAGACGTCGTAGCCGTTGGCCTTGGCCCATTCACGAATGGGCTTGAGGTCGGCGGATGGGGTCTTGGTGGCCTTGCGCGCGGTTTTGGCGTTCTTTCCTGTTACGCGGTGGCCGGCCTCGATATAAGGGGCAACGGCCTCTCGGAATGCCTGGGCGTTGTCGTCGCTGAGGTCGATCGAGTATTCCTTGCCCTCGACAGCGAACGAGATGGTGTTCGCGTGGTCTCCGAGATCGGCCCCGTCGATGTCGTCGAGGTACCTGACGTGAAACTTCTGAGCCATCGCTGGTCCTTCGGGTTTCGGTGTTGTGTTCTGGGCAGAGTTGCAGGATGCGCCCGAGTGCAAAAGTGAATCGCGGGCACACATGCTTTTCGCTGCCGACCGACTCCCGGATTGGAAGGACCGAGAAGTTCGAGCTGGTATGGGCGCTTTATCCGTAGTGGTAGCGGCAGGTGGCGATACGGACTTCGGTTTCGGTGACTTTGTAGACCAGGCGATGCTCGTCGGTGATGCGTCTGGACCAGTATCCGGCGAAGTCGTATTTGAGGGGTTCGGGTTTGCCGATGCCTTCGTTGCCGTTGCGGGTGATGTCTTGCAGGAGCAGGTTGATGCGTTTGAGGATCTTGCGGTCCTGTTGTTGCCACCAGAGGTAGTCCTGCCAGGCGTTGTCGTCCCAGACGAGTAGCACGTCAGTCGGTGTCGAGTAGGTCGCGCGCTTGGCCGCGGCCGGACTCGAGGCGCTCCATCGCATCGAGCAGGCGGCGGGCGTTGGCCGGTGATCGCATGAGGTGGGCGGTCTCGCGCAAGGACTCGTAGTCGTCGAGGGAGACCATGACCACCGGTTCGTGGCCGGCGCGGGTGATGATGACCTCTTCGCGGTCGTTGGTGACCCCGTCGAGGACCTCGGCGTAGCGGGCCCGGGACTCGGTGTAGCTCATTGTCTTCATCTCAACCCCTTCTGTACGTGAAAGTGTACAGGACGCGGAGTTGGTGCTCCATGTGACTTCCCGCGTCCGGTGCTCTGTAGGCCGAAGCCCGAAAAACCGGATGGCGCAGCGGTGGCTTCGGGGGCTCCTGCGGTCGCGCCGCTGGCCGACAATGCCGCCTTGGCGGGGCGGGTTGGATATCTACAACCTCACCGCCGGATAGCGCCACGCTCGCCGCGCGCCGCCTGCGGGCCTTATCTGGCTCGTCGCCGGTGGTACCCGCGGCGACGGACACACATCCCACGGTCACCGCGCCACACCTCGCACGGACTACCCATCGAACGCGGGCTTCGGTAACGTGGGTAACTAGAAACATTACCTGTTACTCGTTACCGTGTACCCGGGCCGGAGGGACTGTCATGTCGACGTCGGAGAAGATCGCCAGGGCGTATGGGGTGCTCCTCGCGCGGGGCGAGAAGGTCACCGTGCGGTCCGTGCAGCGCGAAGCGGGGGTGCGGATCGGCGAGGTGGCCGCGTGGATGCGCGAGCATGCCGGCGGGGCGGCCGGAGATGTGCCCGAGGCGCCGGATTTGTCGGAGGCGATGTCGGCGATGGTGGCCTCGGTGTGGGCTGCGGCGTGGAAGCGGGCCGCGGAGCAGGCGGACGAGCAGGTCGCGGTGGCGCTCGATGCTGCTCGCGCGGGTGAGGCCCACGCCTTGGAGACGGCCGAGCAGGCTGCCGTCGAGCGAGACGAGGCGGTCGCGTCTCGCGACCGAGCCCTCGGCGAGCTCGAGGCAGTGCGCGTCGAGCTCGATCATCTGCGCGACCAGCTCGCCACCGCGCTCAAAGACGCCAGCGACGCGCGCGCCAAGGCCGAGGAGTCCGACCGGGCCCGAGTCCGGGCGGAGGCCACCTCGGACACACTGCGGGAAGTCCTGGACTCGCTGCGCGATAACGCTCGCAAGCCAGGCCAGTCGGATCAACCGGGCCAGTCATAGCCAGCCCGCCAGAGCACGAAACGCACTGACTGTCGGAGGGGAAAGCCACACTGACAGCCGATCCGGCCGTGAGGTCTGTGGAGCGCCGCGGCCCGTGTGGCGCCGCGGAGGGAAGGCGTTAGCGACAGGAGTGTGGAATGTGGGATCTGGAGACCGCGCTGCAGGCGTCAGCTGTTGTCGTCGTTGCTGCATTGTTGGCGCCGCCGCTGGCCCGGAGGATCGGCGGGATCTGTGCGGTGATCGGGTTCTTCGGAGTGATGCAGTCGAGCACCTGGGCGCCGACCGTCGCGGCGCTCGGGGTGCTGGCGTGGTTCGTGGGGCACTGGACCTTCGCGGTGCGCAACGACGTGCACTACCGGTCGAGGCTGGCCCTGGTGGTGATCGACAAGACCCCGCTTCGCTGGACGATTCCGAAGTACTGGCAGCTGCGCCGGAGGCGACGTCTCGCCACCGCCCGCTGACACTTCTCGTGTCGGGATGATGCAGGAAAGGCCCCGCCGTCGGCGAGGCCATCTCTTGGGGTGACTGTACTGCAGCCTTCAGAACAGTGGGGGTGTGTCGAGCGGTGCGGCGTTGCCGGATGCCCGTGCGTAGGCGACCGGGTCCCAGCCGTCTGCCACGGCGTTGCGGACGGCCAGTGAGCGGGCCTGGCGATCGTGGCGCTCGGTGAGGTTGCGGATGATCCCGGTGCGGCCACAGGCCACCGCGTAGAGCAGGTTCGCCGACTGAGTGGAGGCGATGAGATGTCCTGGATCGACGCGCACGCACAGCGGTTCGTTGCAGCGGTGCTCGCCAATCGCACCCGCGTCGAGCTCGCCGGCGATGACAAGTGCGAAACGGTGGGCGTACTCGGTGCGGCTGACCCCACCTGATCGCCAGCTGATCCTGCCGTAGCCATCGGAGATTGCTCCAGTCCAGATCCAACATCCGCCGGCGGGTGCTTTGACGACGCGAGACCAGAACGCGGTGATTGCGGCTCTGGTGGGAGGCAGTGTCGGATCGTACGGACGCGATCGTCTCACCGATGTGTGGGACCCCGTCCCGAGGTCCATTCCGGGCAAGGGAATGTCGACGACCCCCGGGTCGTGGTGGGGGTCAGTGATCGTGGGCACCGTTGTTGTCCGACTGGGAGTCCTCACCGCAAGCGTCTGCGTCGATGGAGGAGTCGGGCGTTGTTTCAGCGGCTTCGCCGTCGGCACGGTCCTTCGCGGCGCGGATCGCGGCGCCGACCTCGCGGGCGGACAGTCCGGTCATCTCGGCCAGATCGGACTGGGCAACGCCGAGGTCCTTGAGCACGATGAGCGCCTCCCCCAGGGCGGCTTCGGCGTCGGCGCGGGCATCGATCGCAGAGAACACCGCCACAAGCTTGGACTCGCGCTTGCGCGCCCGCTCGAGCTCGGTGGCAATCGCTTGGCGGGCACGGGCCCGCGCGGTCTGGGAACGCGAATCAGTCTTCGTAGCAGCCATGGCCCAAACCCTAGAGCACCCCTACGACACCCGCGAGCACCAACCACTCCCCCATCCGACCACCGCGTTGCTCATTTCGGCCGCCGTAGATACGCCACCGCCGTGGCCAGACTGAGCACTCGCTACCGCTCGATTAAACAGCCTCACACAGTAGGCACTACTAGTGACGTCCGGAAAACGGCTGCTCAGCGCGCCGCCGACGCGTCGTGCGTAGACGCCGCCCCGCGGCGGCTCTACGCTGGGGCTCATGATGAGCCTCCGAGCGGTGCACGCCGGTACTGGATACCAGTACCTGCTGCGCTCGGTCGCCACCCATGACGCTGACCCCGAAGGAAAGTCGCTGTCGGACTACTACGCGGCCAAGGGCACACCGCCCGGGCGGTGGATCGGCAGCGGATTGGCCGGCCTGCTCTCTGAGACAGCAACCGCCGGCGCAGTCGTGGGAGAGGTCCAAATGGCCGCCCTGTACGGCGAAGGGCTACACCCGGACACCGATCAGATGATGGCTGAAGGGAAGAGTCTGGGCGCCTGCAAGCTGGGCCGGGCCTACCCCCTGTACTCCGGAGATGTCCCCGTGCTCGCCGCGATCTCCGCCGCCGAAAAGTCGTTCCTCACTGCCGAGGGGCGCCGCCCCACTCCCGACGAGAGAAACCAACTGGCCGAGAGCGTGGCCCGCCCGTTCTATCGCGACGAGTTCGGCTATGAACACGCCTCCGGCAAGGACGTCATCGCCTGGGTAAACCGCGAGCGAGACAAGGTCCGCCAGGCCGTCGCCGGCTTCGATTTCACCTTCTCACCGGTCAAAAGTGTCAGCGTTCTGTGGGCGCTGTCCGACGAACGCACGGCCTCGAAAGTGGCTGCGCTACACCATGAGGCCGTGGCCGAGGCCCTGCGATGGGCCGAGGACAATGCGATCTACACCCGCGTGGGTGCCGGCGGCATCGAGCAGGTGAAAACCAGAGGCATCGTCGCCGCTGAGTTCACGCACTTCGACACCCGTGGCGGAGACCCGGACCTGCACTCGCACGTGTTGATCGCCAACAAGGTGCAAGGCCCCGACGGTCGGTGGCGCACGCTGGATTCGCGCACGATCCACCAGATGCACCAGGCGATCTCGGCTCGCTACGACGCTGTCCTTCACGACCTACTCTCCCGCCGGATGGGTCTGGACTTCGAGGCGCACTACCCGCACCCGGACAAAGCGCCGATCTGGGAAATCAAGGGCATCGACCGCCGTCTCATTGACGTGTTCTCCACGCGTCGAGCGCTAGCGCGCCCGGTCTACGAGCAGCTCGTTGCCGAGTACGTAGACAAGAACGGACGCCAGCCCACCCAGCGAGCGGCGTACGCCCTGTGGCAGAAGGCGATCCTCGATACCCGCGACGCCAAAAAGCCCGCCCAGTCTCTCGATGAGCACCGTGCCAAGTGGCGCCAGGTGGCTGAGCAGGCCATCGGCGCCGACGCCGTCTCGTCCGTTGTCCGCGACGTCACCGAGCAGGCCACCGTCGATGCGCAGCGCAAGGTTTTTGACACCGACAGCCACGCCCGACAGGTCGCTGAGCAGGCCGTGAGGTCGGTGTCGTCACGCCGCGCTCAGTTCCGCCGGTCGCACGTCGACACCGCGGTATCCACAGCTCTAAAGGGCTACCGGTTCGCCTCCTCAGGCGCCCTCGACCAGGCCCACGCCAAGGTCATGGACATCGCGCTTCGCGAGCTCATGGTGGAGCTGACGCCGCCTGAGCCACTGATCCTGCCCGAGCCCCTGACCGGTCACACTGGCGCAGGAATCGACCGGCACGCCAACGCGGAGAAGTACACCACCCAAGCCGTGCTCGACGCCGAGACCCGCGTCCTCGATGCAGCCCGCACCCCGGTGACAGTGATCGCATCCCGCGCCACGCTCGAGAAGGCACTTGCCGCCCACGCCAGGACCACAGGCTGGCCGCTCAACACCGGCCAGAAGGAACTGGCCCACCACCTCGTCGGCGCTGGAACCCTGCTCGCCGCCGGCGTCGGACCGGCCGGCACCGGCAAGACCACCGCCATGAAAGTGGTCGTGCAGGCGTGGGAGAACACGGGCCGCCACGTCATCGGTCTAGCGCCCTCCGCGGCAGCGGCCAGCGTGCTGGCTGAGGACATCGGCACCGACTGCCACACCATCGACTCGGTGACCTTCACCTGGCTCGGCCGCAACCCATGCGCCCCGGGCCGTAGCCTCGAGGCGCTGCCGGTGACCATCCGCCCCGGCGACATGCTGCTAGTCGACGAAGCGGGCATGGCCAGCACCGAAAACCTCGCCGCGCTGACCGAAATCGCCGCCGAATCCGGCGCCGTCCTGCGCCTGATCGGAGACCCCAAACAGCTCGCCGCCGTCGAGACCGGCGGCCTGTTCGCCGACCTGACCCGCACCCCGGGAACAGTCGAACTGAGCGAAGTCATGCGCATGGGAGCAGACACCGAACAGGCCGAGGCAACGCTCGCCCTCCGCGAAGGCAACACCGACGCCCTGGGCCTCTACGCGCACCGCGGCTGGATCCGTGGCGGACACCGCGAGCAGATGCTCACCGACGCCGTTCAAGCCTTCCTCGACGACACCAAGGCCGGCCGCAAGAGCCTGGTCATCGCCTCGAACAACAGCGACGTCGACTCGCTCAACGAGGTCATCCGCGCCGACCGGATCGCCCACGGACACGTCGACGACACTCGCACCACGCGCCTTTCCCGAGGCGACACCGTCGGCGTCGGCGACACGATCATCGCCCGTGAGAACGCCAAGCTCTACACCTCCGACAGCAAGTACCTCGGCCGGGTGATCAACGGCCAACTATTCACCCTCACCGGCATCGCCGACGACGGCTCACTAAGCGTGCGTGACTGGGGCACCGGCAACGAGATGGTCGTGCCGGCCAGCTACGCGAGCAAGAGCATGCACCTGGGCTACGCGACGACTATCCACCGTGCCCAGGGCGCCACCGTCGATGTCACCCACGCAGTCGTCGACACCTCGGTGGACCGTGCCGGCCTGTACGTCGCGATGACCCGCGGCAAGAAGGAGAACCGCGCCTACGCCGTGTGCGAACCCACGGTCGACCTGTCTGCCGAGGACGCCCACATGCACTCAGCCGGCGACCACGACGCCCCCACCGCCGCCGAGGTACTGGCCGCCATTCTCAGGCGCGACACCCACCAAGCCTCCGCGACCGCAACACTGCGCGAGGAGATGACAGGCGCCACCGACCCGGCGCGCATTGAAGCGCTGTACCGCCACGGCGTCGACCTCGCTGCCCAAGCCTTCACCAGCTCCACGCTGCCCACGTACATCGACGCCCTGCCGCGCCTCTACGGCCGACACCTCGAGCCCGGAGGCGACCAATACGACGCCCTCGCCCGAGCCTGGACCGACGCCGCCACCACCGGCCACGACCCCCGCGAGCTGTGGGCCGAGGCCACCGCGAACCTGGAGACCGCCGACAATCCAGGGGCCGTCATCGCGCACCGGATACGTCACGCGACAAACCAGGAGCGGGACCGGGATGCCCTGCCCACCCCTCCCCCAATCGCGCCGGCCACCGACACCGAACTGGCAGCGTGGCTAGCGACCACATACGGCTCGCTCACCACCGCGCCGGCGCCCGCAGCGTCTGACGACTTCGCTGAGTCCTATCTGGCCCACCGTGCCGCAGAACAAGAACGCGGCCCGGAGACCCACACCACGACGAGCTGGCCATGGGGGCCGTCTACCGACTCCTCCCCCGACCTGTGGTGACTCGCCCCTGCTCGTTCGGCGCCAGTGGTCAGGCGGCGGTGCGGGCCCATTGGTGGGGTGCGAGCAGCATGTCGGGGGCGGGTAGTGCCGCGCGGGCTGCGGCAACTAGTTCCCACCAGCTTTCGGGGTCGGTCTCGCGATGGCGATCTTGGGCAGCCATCGCCGCGCCCCAGGTGGTGGCCGATACTGGCGGGCCGGTGGCGGTGGCGCCGTAGGCCAGCGCGATGTCAGTCGGATGGACCTGTTCAGCCTCAGCAGGGTTGGGGAACTCGCCCCACTCGGCCAACGCGTCGGAGCGCTCCGGCTGATGTCGGGTGGTGAACCACCACACGAACACCGCCGAATGCAGCCGGTACAGGCGCACCCGGTCGGCGTGCGCACCGTCGACACCAGCAGCAACAGCGGCTCGCGCTAACCGCGACCGACTGCGGTACACGCGGCCGTCAGCGGTGCACAGACCCAGAGAGCGCAGCGCGCGCAGTTTACTGCGCACCGTCGCCGGGCAGATACCGAGTGTGGTTGCCAGCTCACGCACCGATAAGCGGCCAGAGGCCAGCTGTGTCCACACGCGCATACCCAGCACCCCGAGTGGGCGGGCGTGCCAGATGTCCTCCCGAGCACACTCGAGCTCGGTGTGAAGCTGGCGCTGCATCTCCGGGGAAAATACTGCGCCACTTCTTTGCTTCCCGCCCCCGGGTCTTACGATCCGCCACACTGCGGCCCAGGGGCCGGCGGCTCGCTGCACGCGTGCGATCCACCCCTGCTGGACAAGAGCTCTCAGCCGGTCGGCGACGGTGTCTCTGGACAGGCCCGCGGTGACCGCCCAGTCGCGCTCGGACAGGTGCACGGTGTCGGTGGCGGCTGCGAGTGCTCGTGCGGCCAGGGCGAGGAGCACCAGGCGGTCCTGGGCTCCGGTCTTGCCGGCCCACCGGCCGGGCTGGGCGTCCATACGTGCGAGTAGGTCGGCGACAGCGGTTTCGGCGGCGTGGCGGGCAGGCGAGGGCCCTGCAGTGCCGCGCTGGGTGTAGCTGGCTGCGGTGACGGCTTTGGCCCACTGGCGGGCTAACTCGGCTGCTGCGTCGAATCGGGGTGCGCGCTCGGTGCTACTGGTGCGGTGGGTGCGGACAAATTCCAAGCCGGGCCAGCGGTCGGTGAAAGCGGCCTGGTGCAGGTCGTGATACTGCATTCGGGCGTGGGCGCAGGCCAGCAGGATCGACCAACCCACCGCGGAGGCGTCCTTGTCGGCAGTGATCGGGGCGCGGGTAAGGGCACGAATCTGCGTGGGCAAGGGGCGTCTGGGCCCGGTGAGGTACGGGTGACCTTGCGCATCGACTTGCACCGGAACCGGTGCGGTCGCAGCGTCGGAGGTGGTGGCGGCACTGGTTGGAGGGAGTTGTGTCAGCTGCGTGAGTACTGCATGCAAGGCTCGCAGGGACACCGGGCGGATATGGGGATCTGTCAGCGGTACTGCTGTGCCGCCGGCGCGGTGAGGCGAGCCCGGGGCCCGGACACAACCTGTGCGCGAATTGGACACCGGTCCCCGGTCTAGCGAGGGCCATGCGGCAGCGAAAGCGTCGATGATTGGTGCCAGGCGGTGTGGGGAGATGGCGGCGCTCAGCCGGATCCATACGTGGTATCCCCCACCAGGTCCTGACGAGCACACCAGGTGCTCGATGCCCGCGGCAGTCAGGGCAGCTGTGCACGCTGAAAGGTCTTTGTCTGCGCTTGAGCCGGCATGGTGGGCGTCAAAATCCAGGGCGAGGAGCCGGAATCTGCCCGATTCATCGGTCAAGTGCAGGGCGAAAGGCGTCCCCTCCCCCGGCACGCCGTCGGTGAGACGTCGTGTGCCGGCGAAGGTATGCGCCTTGTGGGTGTCGACACGCACATACGGGCGCGGACTCCACGCGCACACCACAGAGTCCCACCACCAGGTGGAATCGAGGGGTATAACGTTGTCGCGGTCAGAGCGAGACACGCCGATCGGATCGACTGGACCATCCGATGGGTATGACTTACTCTGAGAGGTGCCTGGAAGCACAGCTCTCCTAATTGGTGAGCAACACCGAGTTTGAGCGCCAACTCAGACTCTTGACTTTCGATACCGGCCCACTCGCCAGTGGGCCGGTATCAGTCATTTCAGGTGCTGCATGGAGTGTTCAGTTTTCGGTCATGCAGCTGGCTACTTCACGCGGGAATCGCCTCCTGGTCGTCGTAGCTCGACACGGCTTCAGACATGCCGAGGTGTGCCGCTGCGACCTCGGCTACGTACTGGTTCATTGAGATGCCACGGGCTGCCGCTTCACGTCGAAGCGCGTCATAGACATCTGAAGGTACGCGGACTGTCATTCGTGTCCGCTCCCCTAGCGCTGGTCTCCCAGGCCCAGATCGTGTGGTCGCCATGACGTCAAAAATGGCATGCCTGACGTCAAAAATGCGCGCGACACGCGCAAGGCCTCAAACATGCCGCGAGCGGCGCCCTCGAGGCGACGTGGCCTTGGAGGTCGGGTCACTCCCCAATCAGCTGGCTCAACACCCCTGTGAGTCTAAGTACTCGACGATGGCCTTGTCGGTGATAGAAGCAATGCTGATGGTGCGGTCGCCAGTTTCGTAGCGGAGCTTGTCTACTGCACGTAATAGACGCGCTTTAGTGGACGGACGAAGCCGTACGTTGTGCTGCTCTGTCAGTCGCTCTTCGTCAGCTGAGCCCCCTGGCGCGGAAGCGGGGGGCGTGGGAATAGCTGGTGGCTTAGTTCGTGAAGGCCTCTCAGGCAGGTCTGCTGCAGGATGCACAGCTCGACGGATTGCGGGTTCACGTTCGATGCTCATGCTGCAGCTCCTTTGGGGCCAAGCGCTAGCTCTGCTAGCAGATCTGTATACGCGACCTGGAGGGCTAGGGCCTTTCCGCCGGTGAAGCTATGGATCGGTGTGTGCGAGCTATGTGCGTCCTGGCGTGCGGTTAGCTCCGGGATTGAGGTCTTAGCCACCAATTCTCCGTACGTGTCGCGAAGTTCACGCTCGCGGAATTGGTGTTCGCCGGTTGTCCTCTTGCGGCTTAGTACGAGCTTTTCGAGCACGAGGTGCGGGTTGGGTCGCCTCTGGACGTTACGGATAGTCTCTTGCAGGTTTTCAATCCCGCGGACACTGTCAATGGTTGGCTCAGTGACAGCGATGACTCCGTCTGCTGCGCAAAGCACGGCGAAGAGGAGCTTCCCCAGAGATGGTGGGCAGTCAAATAGGACTGCGTCGTAGGCGGACAGGTCGAGCCCCTCGAAGGCGATGTCGAGGCGGAAGATGAGGTCATTGGCGCCGTCAGATTCGATGTTCGCCAGCGCTTCGTTGGATGGGATGAGATCCACTTTGTCCCACGGAGTTGCGATGACTGCGTCGGCCGCCGACCCCGGGACCGTTCGGTTCATGAGGTCGAATGTCGTCATCATGGTCTCCGTCAATTCGACACCGAGGCCCGTCGTGGAGTTGCCCTGAGGATCGACGTCCACCACTAGAACGTTGCGGCCTTGATGGCTTAGCGCACTGGCCAAGCCCAGCGTTGTAGCAGTTTTGCCGACGCCGCCCTTCTGGTTGCAGAGAGCCAGTTTTCGAGTCAATGTCCATTCCTCCCACGAAGGTAACCGGGCAAAGCTAGCTGTGGCGACAGCCCTAGCGAGCCTAGCTCTATTAGTAAGACTACCTTGCGTGTCTAGCACAGCTGCATTAACAACGCTAGCTAGAACCGCTAACCGTGCCTCGTGAACTAGCCGTGCTAGCAAAGCTAGCTCTGCTCTGATAGCTATTATTGAGTAACTGGCGTACGGTGCCAAGGCCAACAGGCCCAAGTGGAGTGCGGTCGCAATCGGCGGCTTCAGTCAAGTAGGTCGAGGTAGGTACGGCGCGCCTTCATTGCGTGAATGACTTCGGTACTGCCGTCGTCGAAATGCAGAGCGACCAATTCCAGCACTCGGGCCTGGGAGTCGAATCTAAGCGTGAGGACCCGTTGGGGTGGTCGTCGTCGAGTGGTCCGGCCAGGAGGGGAGTAGCCAGCGCGGCGAGGATGTCGTTGTCGCTGATGCCGTGCTTGCGAGCGGATTGCCGGATGATCACAAGGCGGCGGCCCACAGGGCCAGCGCCTGGCGGATCGCCTCGGACCGGTTGAGGTGCTCGCGTTCAGCACGAGCCATGACGGCCCCAAGCTCGGCGTCAGTAAGGCGAACCGGCACCACCTTCGCTGCGTGTTCGGCTCGCGCCGGGCGGCCAAGGCGCTTGCCCAACCACTCGGGGTCGTAGCCAGTTTCGGCTTCATCGGCCCACTGGGCGATCTGATCCTCGGAAACGTTGTTGCCCTGAATCTTCCGCTCCATGAACACAATCGTAATACGAATACCTGGCCAGGGGAAGGGACGCACTGGGGTCAGCCAAGCGACGGGTTTGTTGGATGCCCGGGTCCTTCGGCTCTCGCCCGCACCCCGGTTCAACAGCATCGGGGCCGAAAGCGTCGACCAGGACCGCCCCGGCCCTGCTAGCGAGCACCGGCCACACCTGTCGAGACGCTAACAGCGACCACAGGTGCATTTGGCTTTGACCAGCAGTGACGACAGAAACGACATTATCGGCACTTCCACGCGCAGGCGGAAGCCCCGTAGGGAACGCTTGGCGGCGCCCGCGTGGTCAAGCCAGGCAAGTCCTGGTCATACAGCCCGAACTGATACGGAGGTGCTGCGCTCGATGGTCAGCAGTTCGAGCAGTTCGTCCTCGGTCACGACTTCGATCGGCTGTCCCTTGGCTCGCAGTTCGAGGGCTTTGCGGGCTTTGCCGGTCTGAAATTCCGCGAGGTCGTCGCCGCGGAAACCATCGCCGATCACCAACACGGTGGTCTTTCGCGTCAACCCTTTGGCGGGTGTGGCTCCGACGCGTGCGACCGCGTCACACGCGTCTTGTCTGGTCATGCTGCCCAAGCCTCCGGTGAAGACCACAACCTGCCCGTAGAGAGGGTGCTCGGGATCGGCGTCGACGGACGCCTCGGGAATGACTAGTGGGCCGTGAGCAGCGTGACTGGGGGAGCGGAGAGCGCGAGTCTGCCTGCACGGGTCCCAGCCGCCGGCAAAGAGGCGACCGAGGTTCACCGTCAGCGCGGTGGTCAGGTGCGTCAGGTTTGTGCACTCGTTGCGGTCGGCGAGCGCGAGCAGGATACCGGCGCACGCGCGGGCATCTGCCGCGGCGTCGTGATGGTGCTCAAGCGGCACGCCCAGGTGAGAAGCCACGATTGGCAGTCGGTAGGACACCAGGTTCAAGGCCTGCCGGGCCATGACGAGTGTGCAGCCGTAGGTCCACTCCGGCCACGGGTGGCCAGAGGTCTCGCATGCGTAGCGCACCACGCTGGTGTCGAAGGAGGCGTTGTGCGCCACAACGGTGTGCCCGTCGAGGTACTGCGAGATTTCGGGCCACAGTTCACCGAACCGGGGCTTGGTCTGGACCATCTCCGGGGTGATGCCGTGGATGGACACATTGCGGGCGAAGAACTTGTCGTGCCCCTCGGGGGGACGGATCAGCCAGCTTCGTTCGTCGGTGACGACGCCGTTGGTGACCACTGTCGCGCCAAGCGAGCAGATGCTGGCACGGCTGGAGTTGGCAGTTTCGGTGTCGAAGGCGACGAAGGTCATCTCGGAGCTCATCGGTCACCCACCGGCAGAGGCCTAGCAGCTGGGCTGGAATCGTCGTTGAGGTAGTACCTGAACTGTCGAGGGTGATTCTTCGGCAATCCTGGGTCTCGAGGCAGTGGGTAGGCCGCGGTGAGACGAATCGATTCCAGCTTGCCCCACCCGGTGGCCAGGTCTTTGACGGTGACTCCGAGAGTGAAAGCTGCGCGCCCCTGGCCTTCCCGTGAGGCCTGTGGGTTGGGGGTTCGTGTGGTGAGCGATGCCAGGTCGGGCCAGCGTGGTTCGGTCAGTGCGCCCAGTCCTTGCCGCTCAGGCGATTCGAGGACCGCGTTGAACCGGTTTTTCAGCTCGGTAATCTCGGCCTCGACTTTGCGGAGAGTGTCGTCCACGGTGAAGTACCCGGCGATCTCTGACCGGTCTATCTCGGGCATCGGGTCGTCCGTCGTCTTGACGACGAGCCGGCCCGAGAGAAGCGTCCGGAGTAGCTCGCGGTCGTTGCGTTCAACCGTCCAGCCGCCGAGCTGGCGGGGCAAGTCAGCGGCGCCGTTGACGTCGATGAGGCAGACGTAGAAGCGGTCTGCCGTCAGCTCGACACATGCGACGGGCGGTAGGTAGTCCATGCGTCCCCTTGAGGTTCCGGAGGGGTGTTCACATGGGAATTTACCGCTCAGCGCATCCGCGATGGCAGGTTTCTAAATTTCTTCGAAGAAGTCCTCGTCGATGCGATGCAGCACGACGGTGTGCGATTCCTGCACTCCGACGCCGTACTGGACCAGGAGGCGGGCCAGTCGAGCTCCGTCGATGAGTTCGATGCGGGCGTTGATTCGCTCGGCTTCCAGTAGGGCGCCGCGGGTGAACGACGAGGTTGTGATGAAGACGCCTCGGTCGCCTTGTTTGCCTAGGAGGGCGCCGGCGAATTCGTGGATGCGTGGGCGGTCGACGGTGCGGTCGAGGGCGTAGCGCTTGGCTTGGACGTAGATGCGGTCCAGTCCGAGGGGGTCTTGGCTGATGATGCCGTCGACGCCGGCGTCTCCGCTGGCGCTGGTGCGCTCCACGTTGCCCGCCCGGCCGTAGCCCATCTTCTCCAGCAGGCGGATCACGAGGTCTTCGAACCCGGTGGGGGACAGGGTGAGCGCTCGGTCGAGGAGTTCGGTTTCCAGGGTGGCCTGGTTTTCCAGGACCGCGGCGTCGATGAGGTCTTGTGGGGTGGCAGTCGTATCATCCAGGTCCACCGGGGGTTGCGGTGTCTTCTTGCCGTCTCGGCTTCGGGCTCGGTCGCGGAAGGCGCGGAAGGGCTCGAACTGCTCGAGCACGGTCAGGTCGACACGGTCGGGGTGTTCTGCGAGGACACGGCGCCCCTCGGCGGTGATGACTGAGTAGCCGCGCCGTGGGCGGTGGATGAGCCCTGCCTGGGCCAGGTAGGAGGTGGCCCATCCGACCCGGTTGTAGATCAGACGTGAGCGCCCCGACGGGGTCATCTGGGCCCGCTCTTCGGCGGTCAGGTTGAACTGGTCGGCCATGGCTTCTTTGAGGTCGCGCAACCGATGTTCGCCTCCGTCGGCGAGGTACTCAAGGACCGGCCGCATCAGGGTCTGATAGTCCGGGATCGTCACTGTGAGTCCTCGGTGGTGAGGCTGACGACGAGTTTGGTGGTTTCGGTGGCAACGGTGATGACTCTGGCGATCAAGTCGACGATGTACTTCGGATCGCCGAGCTCGTCGCACCAGTCGTTGGGGTCGTTGACGATGCCGGAGGGTTTGTCGGTCTTGACCTGCCACCGATCGATGATCCAGCCAAGCGCCGAGCGGGAGCCAAGCATGTAGTCATCGGCCTCGGGTGGGATGCCAGTGATCGTCACCTTCGAGTTGTAAATGATTGTGGTCGGGTCGTTGACGAGCTTGCCGGTCTCCTCATCGCGGATGCGGCCCCACTTCATCTTCGACACCCGCCATGTCTCGCGGTCCTCGGCAGAAGCGCCCTTCTTGAGCTCGACCTTCACGGGGTACGGCTCGACCTTCTCGTAGTTCATGTGGAGGTCTGCGAGCATTCGGCCTACACGAGCAACCGTCTCGAACCGGTCCCGGGTTTCCGGGGTCGGGATGTGCGGCAGCATTTTCTTCAGGTCAGCGGCATAGTCGATCCGGTAGTGCGGATCATGTAACTGGCCGTAGACGTAGTAGAAGATGTCGTCCTTGCTCACCTGGGGACCCACATCCTCGCGGTAGATCTCGAGGATCTCATCGGTGATGTTGTCGACCCGGCGATACCCGTACTCATCGACCTCGGTGTCGTTGGCCAAATTGAACCCGCCATCTGCCGCATCGACCTTCTTATAGGTCCACCGGGGGAAGAACTGACCGCCGCTTCCAGCCCCGGTGACATGGAGGTCTGGCAGGGAATTCAGCATCAGCACACTGAACGGCACAGCCGATCCATTACCGACCTGGTAGAAGCCGATATTGGTGTGGTGGGGCGTCGGGAAAATTGATCGGAGCTGGTAGAGCCTATCGTTTAATCGCGAATCGACGTAGGCCCACTGTGGGCTGAAAGGCCTGTAGGTCGACGGATAGACGAACTCGTCGCGCCACTCGAGTTGGGTCCTTCGGAGGACTTGCTGTCTGAGGGAGTGGTTCCAGCTGATCTTGCCCCCCGCTGTGTGGTGGGGGTTGTCTCCTAGGTATCGGGTGAGATTCTCGTCGGTGAGCTTGGAGGCGCCGCGGCTGTGCTGCTCGAACTCGGTCTTGACGGTTCGGTACTGATCAAGCAAGTTTTCGATGTTGTGGCCGAGCTCTTCGCTGGAGTAGTTGTAGCACCAGGCGTCCCGGCCGGTGGAGAGGCCGCGCGAGTGTGCGGTGAACACGGTGACTTGGCCGGGCTCGCGCTTCTTGGCGCCAATGGCGGGCCAGGTTGCGAAGGTGTCGTCGCGTTGGCCGATCCAGTCTCCATGGGAGTTGGGAATGATATTTGACCAGGCGATGCTGCTCAGATTGGCATCGGCGATGATGCGGAGCTTCTCTTCTCGGGTGAGGTAGTCGCCGATGTCCCGGTAGGAGATCGCGCAGGGACCGGAATGTGCTGGGTTCTTGACCCCGATCCAGATCGCGATGGTGGCTTGGGAGCCTGCCCCGAATATCTGTCCGCCTTCTTCTTTCCAGTTGGATTTGCGCATGTTCCCGCGAAGGTTGAACACGTAGATATGGCTGTATTCGTCGGCGAGGCTCAGACGGATGCCGTCGGCGGTGTTGCCGTCGATCCAGCCACCGTTGGAAACGAACGCGACGACACCTTGGTCGCCGATGCGGTCGGTGGCCCAGCGGAAGGCTCGCAGGTAGGAGTCGTAGAGGCTGTTTTTGTTGGTCGCGGTGGAGCGGGCCGCATACGACGAACTGATGCGAGAATCGAGGTGCGGGTACTTGACGTTGGCGTTGAGGTCATTCGCCGATCCCTGGCCCACCGAGTACGGGGGGTTGCCGACGATGACGTTGATCGGAGTCTCGAGCTGCCGGGTGATGCGGTCGTTGTTGGCGGGAAAGACCTTGAGGTCGAGCTCATCGCCTTGTTCGTGGATCTGGAATGTGTCAGCGAGCACGATGCCGGGGAACGGCTCGTAGTCGGCGGTGTCGGTGTGGCCGGCGATGGCGTGGTAGGTGGTCTCAATGTTGACCGCGGCGATGTAGTACGCGAGAAGCATGAGCTCGTTGGCGTGGATCTCTGACGCGTACTTACGGGCTAGATCCGCCGGTTGGATCAGTCCGGATTGGAGCAAGCGGGTGATGAAGGTGCCGGTGCCGGTGAACCCGTCGAGGATGTGCACGTCTTGATCGGTTAGGCCTCGGCCGAAGGAGTCGCGCAGGGCTTGGTCGGTGGCGCGGAGGATGAAGTCGACGATCTCTACTGGTGTGTAGACGATGCCGAGGGCGTCGGCTTGTTTGGCGAAGCCGAGCTTGAAGAACTTCTCGTACAGTTCGGCGATGACTTGCTGTTTGCCTTCGGCGGAGGTGACTTCGGAGGCGCGGACGCGGACGGAGTCGTAGAAGGAGTCGAGTTTCGCGGTCTCGGCGTCGAGGTTGGCGCTGGCGAGTTGGTCGACCATGGTCTGCATGACCTTGGAGACCGGGTTCTGAGCGGCGAAGTCGTGGCCCTCAAATAGGGCGTCGAAGACGGGTTTGGTGATCAAGTGTTGGGAGAGCATGCTGATCGCGTCGTCGCGGCTGATCGACTCGTTGAGGTTTGCCCTCAGTCCGTCGACGAAGTCGTCGAACCCTCGGGTTAGTTCGGTATCGGCGTTGGCGAGGGTGGCGTTGATGCGGGTGATCTGCGCGGCGGCGATGTCGGCGACATCGGCGGCCCAGTCTTCCCAGTAGGTGCGGGTGCCGACTTTGTCGACGATCTTGGTGTAGATCGCCTCTGTCCACTCAGATAGGGAGAACAGGGCCATCTGCTTGGTCTGTTCGGCATCGCCTGATCCGTCAGAGCCTGCATCGGACCCGGTGCCACCACTGTTGGTGGAATCCTCGGCGGGTCCGACGTGGCCGCCGAGGAGCTGGTCGACGCCTTGGCCGGTCTTGTCCCGGGTCTTGGAGTTCAGGGCGATGGAGTTGACCATCGCGTTGAACCGATCGTCATGCGCCCGCAGGGCGTTGAGAACCTGCCACACGGTCTTGAATCGCCGGTTGTCGTTCAACGCTTCCGACGGCTTGACGCCCTCGGGCACGGCGACGGGCAGGATGATGTAGCCGTAGTCCTTGCCTGGTGATTTGCGCATCACGCGACCGACGGACTGGACCACGTCGACCACGGAGTTGCGGGGATGCAGGAACAGCACTGCATCCAATGCTGGGACGTCCACGCCTTCGGACAGGCAGCGGGCGTTGGTCAGGATGCGGCACTCATTGTCATCTGGTTCGGCCTTGAGCCAGGTCAACTCCTCGTTGCGCTTGAGGGCGTTGAAGGTGCCGTCGACGTGGTGCACCGAGCAGTTCAGGGACCGGTTGGTGTCCGAGACGTCCACGCCGTCGTCCTCGATGTCGCGCAGCAGGTCTTGGTAGGACTCCACGACCCGGGGAAGCATCTCGGCGACCTGCTTGGAGGACTTGATGTCGCGGGCAAAGGCAACGGCTCGGCGCATCGGCGGCTCACCGGGGGCGAAGCCCTCGCCTGTCGGGGAGGTGCCGGCTCGTTTGGCCAGTCCGTTCCAGCAGCCCACCAGTTTGGATGCGTCATCGAGCTTGAGCTCACCGGCATCGGCCAGATCTGATTGAAGCCGGCTGGCCATGACCGATTCGTCCACCGTCAGGACCAGGACCTTGTAGTCGGTGAGAAGTCCGCGGTCGACGGCCTCGCCGAACGAGAGCCGGTGGAACTCGGGACCGTACGTCTCTAGGTCATCCATGGAGGCGATCTCGGCGGAGTGTTCCTCGGCCTTGTCCTTGGTCTCGTCGTTGAACAGGCGCGGGGTGGCGGTCATGTACAGCCGCCGGCTGGCCTTGAGGAAGTCCGGGTCGTGCACTGCGACGAAGTTCGACGCATCCTCGCCTGCGAGGGTGACACCGGTCGTGCGGTGGGCTTCGTCGCAGATCACCAGATCGAACGTGTCCACACCAAGGCTCTGGGCCTTGGAGACCGCGGGCAGTGATTGGTAGGTGGTGAACACCACCGTCATCCCCGCTGCCCGCTTGCGGTGGCTCATCTTCTCCGCGAGCTGCTCTGGGTTCGTGGTGACTGGAATGGCGACATCGGAGGTGTCGTAGTCCTCCGCTGCACGAGAGACCTTGGTGTCCGAGCAGACTGCGAACGCCCGAATATCTAGCTCGGCACGGGCAGTCCATTCGCGCAACGTCTGCGACAACAGGGCGATTGAGGGGACGGCGAACAGAATTCGGGCGCGCCCGCCGTTGTCGAGGGCGGTCTGCTCGGCGATCTTCAGCGAGGTGAAGGTCTTACCGGTGCCGCAGGCCATGATGAGTTTGCCCCGGTCGTTGCCCTCGGCAAACCCGCGGAACACTGCCTCCAGGGCTTCCTGCTGGTGGGGGCGCAGGGTGTATGGCGTGGACGGGGACAGGTCGACTTGGAGTTCGCCCTGGGGCCAGGCGATGTCCCAATCGATCGCCGACTCGGCGAGGTCATCGAGCGAGATCCGCTGGACCGGGATGGTCTGACCATCGAGGGCGTCCTCGGCGTGCTTGCCCCACTTGTTGGTCGTGGAGATGATGACCCGGTTGGTGAACGGGGACTTGCCCGAAGCGGTGAAAAACGAGTCCAGATCGCCCTTCTGTAGGTAGTGATTGGGCTCGTAGAACTTGCACTGGATTGCGGTGTACTCACCGGTGTCCCGTTCGCGGGCTACCAGGTCGATCCCGGTGTCGGGCTTGCCGTCCCGGCCGGGCCAGTCGATCCACCGCCACACCTTGTCGTACTGCTGCGACAACATCGGGTCGAGTTCGAAGTAGCGCACCATGAGCTGCTCGAACTTCGTTCCCCGCTCCACGTTTGTCGGAGCCTGACGGAACGCCTCGATCACCTCATGCACAGAAGCCATGTGGACAGTCTTACAAGACGATGTTCACTGGTATCCGTCGGATGGGGCTCTTGAACGACTGGATCTATGTTCAGCCATCTCAGCAGCTCAACTCTGCTTCGGGGCCGAGCTAGGCAGGGGGATCGTTTGTAGTCGGGCTCTGACGCACTCGGCGAAGTGGGGCGCCTGGGCCTGCCTGAGCTTGTCGGGCAGGGAGAAGCTGCGGCCTTTGCCTGTCCAGTGGATGAGCTGGGCGGTGATGACGGCGTCCACCACCTGGGGGGCACTGTCGGCGACGAGGGTGAGGAACTCGTCAGCGGTGTGAACCTCGTAGGGGCAATCATCAGGGTCGGGGTACAAGCCGGTGAAGCCTGTGCGGTCGTTCGAAACGATGATGGCGATGCCTTCATGGATGGCGGCACTGTGGACGTGCGCGTCGCACTCGTCCGGGTAGGTGACCGACTCGTCGATAGGAAAACTGCTGATGCGGTTCTCGCCCATGGAAGCCATCAATCGATCCCGGAGCGCTTCGATCTGCTGAGACGAGGCTCGGGGGAATCGTTTTCGGCGGTGGTACATCGCTTCGGCGAGGATGTCCTCGGTCCAATGAAAGGTCCATGAGCCGATGGTCTCGGTAGCGATGAGGCCGAACCAGGAGTGAAGTGTGGCGGAGCACCAGATGTTCGCGTCGGGAAGAACCGAGTGTGGTCGCACAATCGCCATGAACGCCACCCTATAAGTGCCCAGCGACACCGAGGGTGCCCGCAGGGTGCCGCTGGGCAGGGGTCAAGGGTTGTTGCTGGCGAGCTCGTCTTCCAGGTCCATGACGTCGAAGACGGCCTGCTGGCGTTCCAGGCGTAGCTCATCCTTTAGGGCCAGAACGTCAGCGCTACGCAGTCGATGGTGCGAGCCCACTTTGTGGGCGGGGATGCGTCCTTCGCGGACAAGTTTCATCAACGTCGGTCGCGATAGGCCCAGCAGTCCGGCGGCTGCGGTGGTGGTGAGGTTCTCGGGCATGGCCGCGATCGAGACCGGGCGGCCCTTTGCCATCGCGTCGAGCACCAACTCGAAAACTCTCGCCACCTCGACAGGAAGTTCGGCGTCCTGACCGGTTCCAATCTGGAGGGGCTGCCCACCGAGGGATTGCACAAAGTCGCGAGCGACAGACTGCTCGTCCGCAGAGAGCAAGACCTCGTTGGTGGCTGCAATCGTGATCGTCATCGCGTCCCTCCTCGGCGACTCTGGGTCGTGTACCGGATGTGCGCTCCACGGTACGCAGTTGCACTTATAAGTGCAATAGTGCCCACATTGCATGAAAGTTGCAAACAGGGCTGCAAACCAAGACGCCCCTTTGGGGTGCACCTTCGCCCACTGTGGCCCACTCCCAAGGGCGAGTTCGCCCGGTTAATCAGTTTCACGGACGCCAGGGACTACCTGGCCTCAAAGCTGGCGGACGCGCAAGTAACCTGGCCCGACGCGAGCCTAAAGCACCCATGTCACAGCCCTTCGGTACGGTCTACACACGGCCTGCGGCTCGCGCGGTCGCCGATAGGAGAGGACCCACTGTGGCCCACAGGACCTTCTTCAGTTTCCACTACCAGCGCGACGTTCAACGCGCCTCGGTGGTTCGGAACAGTTCGAAGTTGAAGCCCTCGATCACGCCGGAGTGGATCGAGGCGTCGCTCTGGGAGTCAGCCAAGGGGACCAGCGACGAGGCGGTAAAACGCCTAATCGACGATGCTCTCAAAGGAACCACGGTGACAGCCATCCTGATCGGCGCTCAGACCGCATCCCGCCGCTGGGTGAACTACGAGATCGACCGCAGCATCGAGCGAGGCAACGGGCTGCTCGGCATCTACATCCACAACATCAAGGACTTCGCCGGGGATACCGACTTCAAGGGCACCAACCCTCTCCCCAGCGGCTACCGCACCTACGATTGGGTCAACGACGACGGCTACAACAATCTGGGCTCCTGGGTTGACGATGCCTACGACGCCGCCCACTGAACCCGAGTGCCCGTTCTGCGAGATCGTCGCTCGAAGGGGGGACGCGCGAGAGGTGTTCCGGACGGACTCGGTAGTCGCCTTCTTCCCAACTGAGCCCGCGACATTGGGCCATACGTTGCTGGTCCCACGTGCTCATATCCGCGACATCTGGGACGTGGACGAAGACGTAGCGAGCGAACTTGGGAGATGGACCGTAACGCTGGCCGGGGCGATCAAACGGGCAGTAAGGCCGGACGGGCTCAACGTAATCCAGAGCAACGGAGCCGTCGCCACGCAGACCGTGATGCACCTTCACGTGCACGTCGTGCCCAGGTGGGAGGATGACGCGGTAGGACGAATCTGGCCCCCGGAGACACGGTACTCAGAGTTTGCTCAGGACGAAGCCTGGGAGGCACTGAGGCGCGAGTTTAGAACCTCTGGTCACGCCACGGTGGCCCACACCAACATCCCCAAGCCGAGTAGCAGAAGCGGCCCGTAGAAGCCGCATACGGACCACGACCAGATCACACTCCGTTTCGTGCACCTGGCCGCGTAGAGGTTCTTGTTCATCGAGTAGACCTCGATTTCGCCGCGGCGTGCGTCGTCGTAGAGGTACCGGAACAACCTTTCCTCACGGAGGTAGTACGAGTCGAGCAAGCCGAAAACGGTGACGATCACCAAGCCCAAGCCGGCCAGTACTGGGAAGCCTTGGGTGGCTGCGAAGCCGAAGACGAAGGTGGCCACAGTGAGCGTCCAACCCTTGATTGTCGCTGACGATGAGGACAACCGAGCAACGACTGCCTGTATGAAGTCCAGATGCTTGCGCTGATCCTCGGTCAGCGGTTCTGGAGAAGACGGGCTGCTCTTCTGGTCTGTCAGGTCCACGAGCCCGATACTCGCACGGCGGCACGCCCCCCGCTCCGGCATGGCACACCGCGCCTGTCTTCACTGATCACGCTTAGTCCATCTAAACGCTCGGAATGGGAGGGAGCTCTTACCCCGCAAGCTTTAACGCCATCCCATGCCGGTCCTTGTGAGATGTCTTTATGGGGTACACCCGTGCGGGATGGAACGCCTCCAACGGTCGCTGCTGTGTCACAGGGTCGAGTTCGATACTTATGAAACGCCATCCCGTCGGGTCTTGGGTGTATTGATACGCAGACCGGGCGAAAGGGACTTTTCGATGGCTGATCGGATCGGGACGTTGCTGAACCCTTCGGGTGATGGTGGCGAGGAGTGTGACTCTCAACTTCGTTTGGCGGG
>NZ_JAALDV010000253.1:4114-7407 GCF_014145045.1 Dietzia sp. DQ12-76 | reverse complement strand
GCCGGCGCCTGAGCGCCCCCCGGCCGAGCCCCGGCACCGGGTATGGGCGGGGTGCCCGCGGGGGTCAGCGTCCCGCGGTGGCCTTCTTCGCCGGTGACGTCCGGGCCGGGGCCTTCTTCGTCGCCTTTCCCCCGGCCTTCTTCGCCGCGGCCTTCTTGGGCGGCGGCGACTTGGCCCGCCTCTCGGACAACAGTTCCGAGGCGCGCGCGTCGGTGAGGGTCTCCACGGTGTCGCCCTTACGCAGCGACGCGTTCGACTCACCGTCGGTGACGTACGGCCCGAAGCGCCCGTCCTTGACCAGCATCTGCTTGCCGGAGACCTCGTCGACCCCCATCTCGCGCAGCGCCTTGGGGGCGGCGGCCTGCCGACCCCGACGCTTGGGCTCCGAGTAGATCTTCAGAGCCTCCTCGAGGGTGATGGTAAACACGGCGTCCTCGGTGTCCAGTGTCCGCGAGTCGGTGCCCTTCCTCAGGTAGGGACCGTACCGACCGAGCTGAGCGGTGATCTCCTCGCCGCTCGCGGGGTCGACGCCCAGGGTCCGCGGCAGTGACAGCAGCTTGAGCGCCTCCTCCAGCGTGATCGTGGCCGGCTCCATGGACTGCATCAGTGATCCGGTCCGGGGCTTGGGGCCCGTGGGGTTGTCGGATTCCTTCTTGGCCTTGCGGGTCACGGCGGACTTGGCCTTCGTCGCCGCCTTCTTGGCCTCGGCTCTGGCCTCGTCGTTCTCCGCGGCGGCGATCGCGGCGTCGCGTTCGGCGTCGATACGCTTCTTCTCCGCCTCGGCGTCGGCGAGCACCTTCTCCGCCCACCGCGCCTTCTCCTCGTCGGTGGGCTCGGGCAGCTTCTCGGTGACGTAGGGCCCGAAGCGGCCGTCCTTGACCACGATCTCGTGACCCGTCTCCGGATCCACACCGAGGGGACGCCCGTCCTGGGGGGTGGCGAAGAGTTTCTCGGCCACCTCGAGCGTGAGCTCGTCGGGGCTCATCCCCTCCGGGAGGTTGGCGCGCTGCGACTCCTGCTCGCCGTCCTCCCCCGCGACCATGCGCTCGAGGTACGGACCGTACCGCCCGACGCGGACGTGGACCGGTCGTCCCTCGGCGTCGTCGAAGACCCGGATGGAGTTGATGCTGCGGGCGTCGATCGCCTCGAGGTTGACGTCGATGAGGTTCTTGAGCCCGACCGCGTGGCCCGCGTCCCCGGCGCCACCGTCGGGCCCGGACGCGCCGGGGTCCCCGAAGTAGAAACGACGCAGCCAGTCGTCCCGGTTCTCGCGCCCCTCGGCGATCTCGTCGAGCTCGTCCTCCATGAGCGAGGTGAAGTCGTAGTCCACCAACCGACCGAAGTTCTGCTCGAGCAGCCCGACCACGGCGAAGGCCACCCAGCTGGGCACGAGCGCGTTGCCCCGGGAGTACACGTACCCGCGGTCCTGGATGGTGCGGATGATGCTGGCATAGGTCGAGGGGCGGCCGATCCCCATCTCCTCCATGACCTTGACCAGGCTCGCCTCGGTGTAGCGGGCCGGGGGGCTGGTGGTGTGGCCGTCGGCGGACAGGTCCGACCCCGTGAGGTCCTGCCCCTCGCTCAGTCGCGGCAGCCGCCGCTCGGCGTCGTCCGCCATCGGCTTGTCCGAGGACTCACCGGGCTCCTCGGTCGCCTCCACGTAGGCCTTGAGGAAACCGGGGAACGTGATGGTGCGGCCCGAGGCCGCGAAGGTCGCCCGCTCGTACCCGGACGGGTTCTGTCCCGCGGCGCCCGTGATGCGGATGCTCACCGAGGTGCCCTTGGCGTCGGCCATCTGGGAGGCGACGGTGCGCTGCCAGATGAGCTCGTACAGGCGGTACTCCTCGGCGTCCAGGACGCCGTGCAGCTGGCCGGGGGTGGCGAAGGACTCCCCCGCCGGACGGATGGCCTCGTGCGCCTCCTGCGAGTTCTTGACCTTGCGGGTGTACTGCCGCGGGGTGGGCGAGACGTACTCGCTGCCGTACAGCTCCGTGGCCTGCGCGCGGGCGGCCGCGATGCCGCCCTCGGACAGGGTGGTGGAGTCGGTGCGCATGTAGGTGATGTAGCCGTTCTCGTACAACCGCTGCGCGATGCGCATGGTGCGCTCGGACGTGTAGCGCAGTTTGCGGCCGGCCTCCTGCTGCAGCGTCGAGGTCATGAACGGCGCGTAGGGGCGGCGGGTGTACGGCTTGGATTCGACGGAGTCGACGACGAAGTCGGCGCCGTCCAGCGCGTCCGACAGCGCGCGGGCCGCGGACTCGTCGAGCACCACCGCGTCCTTGGCCGCGCCGGAGGTCTTGAGTCGACCGTCCTGGCCGAAATCGCGCCCCTGCGCCACCCGGGCGCCGTCCACCGCGGCGAGGCGGGCGGTGAAGCTGCGCGGCTCACCGGCGTCGCCACCGGCGGCCTCGCGGGTCGTCAGGGTCGCGGTGATGTCCCAGTAGTCGGCCGCGACGAACGCCATGCGCTCCCGCTCCCGCTCGACGATCACGCGGGTGGCCACGGACTGCACGCGACCCGCCGAGAGCCGCGGCATGACCTTCTTCCACAGCACAGGAGAGACCTCATAGCCGTAGAGACGGTCGAGGATCCGGCGGGTCTCCTGGGCGTCGACGAGGTCCGTGTCCAGCTCGCGGGTGTTCTCGGCGGCGGCGAGGATGGCCGGCTTGGTGATCTCGTGGAACACCATCCGCTTGACCGGGACCTTGGGCTTGAGCACCTCGAGAAGGTGCCAGGCGATCGCCTCGCCCTCACGGTCCGGGTCGGTGGCCAGCAGGAGCTGGTCCACGCCCGCCAGCTCCTTCTTGAGCTCCGAGACCTTCTTCTTCTTGTCCGCGCTCACCACGTAGATCGGCTCGAAGTTGTGCTCCGGGTCCACGCCCAGTCGGGCCCAGGGCTCCTTCTTGTACTTGGCCGGGATGTCGGCGGCCCCCTTCGGCAGGTCGCGGATGTGCCCGACGGACGCCTCGACCACGTAGTCGGACCCCAGGTACGGCTGGATCTTGCGGGCCTTGGTGGCGGACTCGACGATCACCAGGCTCCGCTTCCCGCCCGATGCTGTCTGCTTGCTCGCCACTGAACCGCTCCCAACCTGCGCTGATACGTCGGCGACGTGCGCCACCGACCTCCGGTCCCGGATACGGTACGCGTGCCGGGGCCTGTCTATGAGAATTCATACCAGGCCAGGGGCGCTTCGGAAGAGTCGCGTTCGGCGCCGGCCCGCCCCCGGGCGGCGGACGGGCACCCGCGCCGATCGACTCCTCCCCCATGCGGAGGTGCCCCGGACGTCGCCG
>NZ_JAALDV010000253.1:0-4040 GCF_014145045.1 Dietzia sp. DQ12-76 | reverse complement strand
CCGACCCGGGAAGGTGCACAGCCGCCTCCCTATATATCTGTCACGCGTCGCATCGGGTCGGTTCGTCGTCGTCCCCGGTCACGGACACCCCTCACGAGCAGCAGAAGGGCGTTCGACACGACGCCGGATTGGCACCGATAGACAGACCGGTCTATGGTGGGCACAAGCGGGAACCACGCCGAACTGGAACGTGTTACTGTTTTCCAATTCCGTCGGGGTGACGAGTCGCGCCCGAACCGGCGTACCGTCGGTGGCCGTACGGGAGTCACGACCAGCCCCGATCATCTCAGACACAACGGAGGTCAGCAGCGGTGGGCAATGCGTCCAAGACCAAGCTGGACAAGGTGGTCATCCGCATCGCGGGCGACTCCGGAGACGGCATGCAGCTCGCCGGTGACCAGTTCACCTCGGAGGCGGCGGCCTTCGGCAACGACCTGGCGACCCAGCCCAACTACCCGGCCGAGATCCGGGCCCCCCAGGGCACGATCCACGGGGTGTCGAGCTTCCAGATCCAGATCGCGGACTACGACATCCTCACCGCCGGGGACCGCCCCGACGTGCTCGTGGCGATGAACCCGGCCGCACTCAAGGCGAACATCGACGACCTGCCCTCCGGTGGCATCCTCATCGTCAACTCCGACGAGTTCACCAAGCGCAACCTCACCAAGGTCGGCTACGAGTCCAACCCGCTCGGTTCCCCCGCCTTCGAGGCGTTCCAGGTGCACGAGGTGGCCATGGGCACGCTGACCATCGGTGCGGTCGAGTCCGTGGACGTGGGCAAGAAGGACGCCGAGCGCTGCAAGAACATGTTCGCGCTCGGACTCCTCACCTGGATGTACGGCCGCACGGTCGACTCGATCGAGACCTTCCTGGGCGACAAGTTCAAGAAGAAGCCGACGATCCTGCAGGCCAACCTGCTGGCGTTGCGGGCGGGCTGGAACTACGGCGAGACCACCGAGGCGTTCGCCTCCGAGTACGAGATCCAGCCGGCCCAGCTGCCCAAGGGTCGCTACCGCCAGATCACCGGCAACACGGCGATGGCCTACGGCCTGGTCACCGCGGGCAGGTCGGCGGACATGCCGGTCTTCCTGGGCACCTACCCCATCACGCCCGCCTCGGACATCCTGCACGAGTTGAGCAAGCTCAAGCAGTTCGACGTGACCACCTTCCAGGCGGAGGACGAGATCGCCGGAATCGGTGCCGCCCTCGGCGCGTCCTACGGCGGGGCGCTGGGGGTCACCTCGACCTCCGGCCCCGGTCTGGCGCTCAAGTCGGAGGCCATCGGCCTAGCCGTGATGACCGAGCTGCCGCTGGTGATCATCGACGTCCAGCGCGGCGGCCCCTCGACCGGGCTGCCCACCAAGACCGAGCAGTCGGACCTTCTGCAGGCGCTGTTCGGGCGCAACGGGGAATCGCCCGTCGCGGTGATCGCCCCGCAGTCGCCCTCGGACTGCTTCGAGATCGCCCGGGAGGCGGCGCGGATCGCGGTCACCTACCGCACCCCCGTCATCGTGCTGTCCGACGGCGCGATCGCCAACGGCTCCGAACCGTGGCTCCTGCCCGACGTGGCCGACCTGCCGGCCATCGAGAAGAACCTCGCCACCGCGCCCGCGACCGGCGCGGACGGTGACACCGAGGCCGCCGGGGACTACCTGCCGTACGCCCGCGACCCGGAGACGTTGGCTCGCGACTGGGCGATACCGGGTGAGGCGGGTCTCGAGCACCGCATCGGCGGCCTGGAGAAGGCCAACGGCACCGGCAACATCTCCTACACGGCGGAGAACCACGACCTCATGACCCGCACCCGGGCCCTGCGGATCGCGCTCATCGACGTACCCGACCTCGAGGTCGACGACCCGTCCGGCGATGCCGAGGTCCTGGTGGTGGGCTGGGGATCGTCCTACGGCCCCATCGGTGAGGCGGTCCGTCGCGCCCGCGCCAACGGGCACCGCGTGGCCCGTGCGCACGTCCGACATCTCAACCCGCTGCCCGACAACATCGGCGAGGTGCTGGCCAGGTACCACCGGGTGCTCGTCCCGGAGATGAACCTGGGCCAGCTCGCGATGTTGCTCAAGGCCCGCTTCCCGGCGCAGATCCAGCCCATCACCAAGGTGCACGGCATGGCGTTCTCGGCCGAGGAACTGCAGACCGCCATCGAGGCGGAGTTCGCCGGTCGGCTCACCCACACCGAGCACGACAAGTACCGGCTGGCGCTCGACGGGGTCATCACCACGACCGGCGAGCCCGCCGCGCGTCACCGGCGGATCGGCCACACCGCCACCGGCACCACCACCGCCAACCGAACCCGCTGACCCGCGAGCGAGGAGAGGACTTCCATGACCACCACCGAAACCGGACTCGTCGGCAGCCCGCTGCCCCTGGACGCGTTGGCCTCCGTCCCCAAGAGCGACGCACCGCAGAAGCCCAAGGACTACACCTCGGACCAGGAGGTGCGGTGGTGCCCCGGGTGTGGCGACTACGTCATCCTGGCCACCATCCGTGCCCTGCTGCCCAAGCTCGGTCTCAAGCGGGAGAACATCACGTTCATCTCCGGGATCGGCTGCTCGAGCCGCTTCCCGTACTACCTCGAGACCTACGGCATGCACTCGATCCACGGGCGCGCCCCGGCGATCGCGACCGGCCTGGCCACCGCCCGTCCCGACCAGTCGGTATGGGTGGTCACCGGTGACGGCGACGCCATGTCGATCGGCGGCAACCACCTGATCCACACCCTGCGCCGGAACGTCAACCTCAACATCCTGATGTTCAACAACCGGATCTACGGGCTGACCAAGGGCCAGTACTCGCCCACCTCGGAGTCGGGCAAGGTCACCAAGTCGAGCCCCATGGGCTCGTTGGACCACCCGTTCAACCCGCTGTCTCTGGTGCTCGGCGCCCAGGCGAGCTTCGTGGCCCGCGCCCTGGACTCGGACCGCAAGGGGCTGACCGAGGTCCTCGACGCCGCCGCCCGTCACCGCGGCACCAGTTTCGTGGAGATCCTGCAGGACTGCCCGATCTTCAACGACGGGTCGTTCGACCTGTTGCGCAAGGAGGACGCCGGAAACCACCTCATCGGGGTCCGCCACGGCGAGAAGATCATCTTCGGCGACGAGGGCCAGCACTGCGTGGTCCGCTCCGGGTTCTCGCTGAAGGTCGCGGCGACCGCCGAGGTCGACGAGGCCGACATCGTCGTCCACGACGCCCATGCCGAGGACCCCTCCTACGCGCACGCGCTGGCGAACCTGTCCAGCCAGGATCTCGAGTACACCGTCACCGGGATCATCCGGCAGGTCCAGCGCGAGACCTACGACGACCAGGCCCGCGCCCAGGTCGCCGCCGCCAAGGAGACCGCCCCGTCGGACCTCCAGGCCCTGCTCGACGGCAGCAACACCTGGACCGTGGGCTAGAAGGGCCACGGGCCACGGCTCACGCACCGACGCGATCGTCTCCCGGGGGGCGGCCACCGCACGGATCTGCGCTCCACTCAGATCCTCGTGGTGACCGTCCCCGCGGCGCGTCCCCGGGAGTCCCAGGTGCGCTCGACCACATCAGCCGTGCCGTGCTCGTCGATCCGCACCGCCGTCGTCGACCGGGTCCCGTACCACCGGCCGATCCGGACGAACCGCGACGACAGGCGCCACTCATGCCAGAGCGGGACCCCCGTGCGCGGCAGGTGCCGGAGCGGTGCCTTGCGGGGATCGGCGAGCAGGTCGAGCAGGGGGCCCGACCAGTCCTGACCCGAGATCGTCCCGGACCCCATCAGCGCCGTGACGTCGCTCACCGCGCCGACGACCTTCGGCCACGGGGTGTCCAGCGCCGCGTTGGACAGTCCGTGGACCCCCGTGTCCAGCCGCAGCGGCCCCCGGCCGGAGCGGTTGGACGCCCACCACAACTCGTCGAGGTCGCCGGCCAGGAGGTTGACCGGACCGTACCGGCCCAGATCGTCGACGATGTGCCGGGCGAACCCGGTCGCGGGGACCGAACCGGTGAGCGCCCGGACCGGCAACTCCCCCCGGGAGGCGGTGGCCGGGGCCGCCGGG
>NZ_JAALDV010000252.1:0-1486 GCF_014145045.1 Dietzia sp. DQ12-76 | reverse complement strand
GAGCGGTCCGCGCGGCCGGCGTCCACACGGTGGCGGAGCTCGCCGAGGCCGGGCCGGAGCGTCCGCCGGACTGGAACGGCGAACCGTTCTCCGATGCGGTCCTGCGGGCCCGTGCGCACCGGGACGGCGAGGTCGTCGTCCCCAAGGTGGCCCGACCGACCATCCCGCGCGCGGACATCGAGGTGGACGTGGATCTCGAGAGCCACCTGGACGACGGCGCCTACCTGTGGGGGACCCTGCTCACCCTGCGGGACGGGCGCCGCCTCGAGGCCGAGGGATACCGTCCTTTCGCGACCTGGGCCCGGCTGCCGGACCCGGACGAGGGGCGCTCGTTCGCGGAGTTCTGGCGGTGGCTCACCGGCATCCGGGACAGGGCCGAGGGGCAGGGGCGCACGTTCCGCGCCTACTGCTACTCCAAGTCCGCCGAGAACGGCTGGATGCTCTCGACCGCCACCCGGTTCGGGCCGGAGGGCACGCTGGCCGAGGTCAGGGGCGTGCCCTCGGTGGCCGAGGTGCGCGGGTTCCTCTCCTCCCCTCAGTGGGTCGACGTCCACGAGGCGGTGGCCACGCAGTTCGTCTCCACCTCCGGTCTCGGACTCAAGGTGGTGGCGCCGGTCGCCGGATTCCGTTGGCGGGACCCGGACGCCGGGGGAGAGGCGTCGATCGGGTGGTATCGGGACGCGCAGGCCTCGCGGGGGGTCGAGCGGGACTCGGGCAGGGAGCGCATCCTGGCCTACAACGAGGACGACGTCCGGGCGACGAGGGCTGTGCGGGAGTGGATTTCGCAGCAATTCTAATCGAGTTCTCACTGAGAGAGAGCTGTTGCTTTGCTTAATGTCGGGGATAGGGTGAGAAAGAAGGGACGAAGTTAACGACGCTTCTCGGCGTCGCCGACCGTTCCCGTAAGCCCGCCCTCACGGGGTGTCCCGTCGCGAACCCACGCGGATGCCGCGCCATACAAGGAGACGAACCCATGACGTTCTCGATCCGTAGGGCCGCTGCCGTCGCAGCCGCCTCCGCACTCGCCCTTTCCGGGGCCACAGGTGTCGCCGCCGCCCAGGAGGGCACCGGGAGTCTGTCCGCCGACAGCCTCGGGGCCGACAGCCTGGGCGCCCTCGGCAGCGAGGGCATCACCGATTCGGTGGGCGAGGGGTCGCTGCCGCAGGACCTCGGCTCCCTCATCCTCGAGGCCAACGCCACCGGGGAGGGTTCCATCGACACCTCGGGCTCGGCGATCTTCGGTGAGCCGTCCACCGGTTCGCTGGCACCCCTCGCCGGCTCGGTCATCGACGCGGCCGGGTCCATCACCCTCTCGAACCCGGCCCCCGGGACCGGTTCCGTCGACGTGAGTGGATCCCTCCTGGACGAGTCGCTGCTGGGTTCGGTCGAGCCGGCGGCCGCGCTGGCCGTCGGCTCCCTCGGGCTCGGCGACGGTGCCACCCTGGTGCTCGGATCCGACGCCGGCTCCCTGCCGGGCGCGGGCTCG
>NZ_JAALDV010000251.1:0-1456 GCF_014145045.1 Dietzia sp. DQ12-76 | reverse complement strand
CGACCGCCCACTCGGGCGGCGCGGCCGGCCGCGCCGCCCCCATGGTCCCGCCGACTGAGCGACGCGGCCCCATGGAATCGGTGCTCGTCCTGCGACGCATCGACCCGTGGTCGGCGTTCACCACCGTGCTCGGGCTGATGTTCGCGCTGTACCTGGTGTGGATGGTGGCGATCGGGGTCACCTACCTGCTGCTCTCCGGCATGGGGGTGTGGGACCGGCTCGGTGGGCTGCTCTCCGGGGTCGCGGGTGACGAATCGGCCGCCGCCATCGGGCCGTCGACGATCTTCCTCTACAGCGGAGGCGTGGGTCTGCTCAACGTCCTGTTGCTGTCCGTCCTCGCCACCCTCGCCGTGTTCATCTACAACCTCGCCGCCGGGCTGACCGGTGGTGGGGTCCAGGTGACACTGGGGGACCGTCGGTACTGAGACGTGGTCCGCTGTGAGACCCCGCCACCGGCGCCGACCCGCCGATTTGGGCGGCGGCGAGGGCGTCGGGTAGATTAACGCTTCGGTACGAGGGCCTATAGCTCAGGTGGTTAGAGCGCCAAACTGATAATTTGGAGGTCGGAGGTTCAAGTCCTCCTAGGCCCACCCCCGCACGGCAGACGCCGGATCGCCCGCCGCGGTCCGGCGTTCACGCTTTGCGGAACGGGGCCTTAGCTCAGTTGGTAGAGCGCTGCCTTTGCAAGGCAGATGTCAGGGGTTCGAATCCCCTAGGCTCCACTCCCTCCTCTCCCGCCCCTCCACTCCACTCCCGGTGCCCGCCGGTGTGGACTCCGGTCGTGGTGGACCCGACCCCAGGACCGCCCGTGGACAGCACACCCCGCTCGTGGACGCCGTTCGTCCTGATGGCGCTCGTCGTGACCGCGGCGCTGATGTCGAGCGCGACGCCGTCACCCCTGTACGTCGACTACCAGCAGGCGTGGGGGACCGGCGGGACGATGATCACGGTCGTCTACGCGGTCTACGCACTGGCCGTCCTGGTGCCACTACTGCTGTTGGGGCGACTGTCGGACGCGATCGGTCGTCGGCCCGTGGTGATCACCGGTCTCGTGCTGCTGGTGTTGAGCATGGCCGGGCTCGCCGCCGCACCCTCGGTGGCCTGGCTGATCGCCGCGCGGGTGGTACAGGGCCTGGGCGTCGGGTTGGTCACCGGATCGGCGGCGGCGGCGATCATCGAACTGCATCCGGACAGGAACGCCCGCGTCGGTGCGCTCACCAGTAGTTCCACGACCAATTTCGGGATCGCGGCCGGCGTGCTGCTGTCCGGCGTGGTGGCCACCGCGTCGTCGTCGCCCCTCGTCCACCCGTACGTGGTGATGGGCGCCGCACTGGCCGCTCTGCTCGCCGGGGTGGTGTTCCTGGTGCCCGAGACATCGGGCGCCGGCCCTCAGACCCTCCGGGACGCGGTGCGGCTCCAACGGGTCGCGGTGCCCGCCGCGGCTCGTCCGGCCTTC